>NC_010160.1 GCF_000196435.1 Bartonella tribocorum CIP 105476
AAAAGTATCTATTTTTATTTTTGATAATTTTGATATTTCTATCAGAAAAAATGATCATTTTTTATGATATAAAAATATATATTTATTTGACATTTTTTTTGAATAAATATATATCAGTTTAAATCTAAATTGACGTTTTTACTGAACATGACAAAATTTTACGCATATTTACGAGTTTCTCGTGATGGACAAGATACAGAAAATCAAAAGTTTGGATTGCTAAAATATGCTAACAAACATGGCTTTGCCCCACTTCACATTGAAGAGGAAATTGCAAGCAGAGGAAAAGATTGGCGCAAGCGTAAGCTTGGTGCTTTAATTGAAAAAGCAGAACGAGGAGATGTATTATTAACTCCTGAATTTTCTCGTATAGCTGGTTCTTCTCTTGCTGTCCTAGAAATTCTCAAAGCCGCTAGTGAACGTGGTTTAATTTTTCACGTGACGAAACAAAATCTTATCATGGACGGTAGTTTACAAAGCGATATCATCGCAACTGTATTAGGTATGGTAGCACAGATTGAGAGACATTTAATTCAAACACGTACAAAAGAAGCGTTAAGCGTTGCTCGTCAACGAGGGATAAAATTAGGACGCCCAAAAGGAAGCACTGCTACGCAATTAAAGCTGGACAATCACATTGATGAAATTCAAGCATTTATAAATGTTGGTTTATCACAAAACCGTATTGCTAAGACATTAGGAGTTAGTGTGAACACCTTACGTTTATTTATTGAACGCAAAAACATAAAGCTTACAAAGATGAAGCCTATCATTACCATGCCAAGAACATAAGAGTATATTTTAGTACCTTACTATACAGTAAGGTATAATATTATACATTATAGTAACCATTAATTCTGAATGGATTTACGGTATAGGAAAAATAAAAGATCAACTAAATTTTGAATAGAATTTTTCTTATACGTTATATTAACTTATAATTTAGTATCTTATTATATAATAAGGTATAATATCGTATATTATGATACTCTATTTATTGAGGAATTAAATGCCTGTTATCTCTTTTGCTAACTCCAAAGGGGGAAGTGGAAAAACAACCTCTGCTTTACTCCTAGCTTGTGAACTTGCACATGCTAAACCTGTTACAATTATAGATGCAGATCCACGTCACCCTATCACCACTTGGTCTAAATTGCCAAATAAACCGGATAATCTTACCGTCATTACTAATGAATCTGAAAAAACTATTTTGGATGAAATAGAAATAGCATCTGCTAAAGATCCATTCGTAATTGTTGATCTAGAAGGTACAGCTTCACGCTTAACTAGTTATGCAATTAGCCAATCTGATTTTGTAATTATTCCTATGAAGGAACAGCAACAAGATGCTATAGCAGCTATTGAAATTATAAAAGAAATTCATAGAGATATGAAAGCTGTACGGCGTGTTATTGCTTATGCTGTTTTGTTCACGCAATCTAAAGTCGTTGCAAAACCTAGAACTGCTCGTTTTATATCATCTCAATTTAGAAAAAATACAGAACTTGATGTTTTTGAAACAGAAATTAATGAACGTGATGCCTTTTCCGCAATTTTTGCAATAGGAGGTTCGCATCGTAATCTCAATCCCAAAGAAGTCAATAATTTAGAAACCGCAATTAGTAATGTTGAAGCATTTGTTGCAGAAGTTATTAAAAAGCTAAAACAAGTTAAATAGATAAGGAAACTAAAGAATGAGTACAGAAAGAAAACCATTAAATTTTTCAGAACTTGATGATTTTAAACCTCGACAAGCTAAATCTGCTTTAAATACTGTAGAACGTAAAGAAATAGATAAAGCAGTAACCTTTCCAAGTCGTGAACAATCAGATGAAGCACAGATAAATATCAAAGCTAGCATAGCTATAATTAATCGTTTTAAATATATGGCTAAAAAAGAGCGCTATCGCCATGGTGATTTTTTAGAAATATTAATGAATGCTTATAAGCAAGGCGATTAACGTCGTATACCATGATTTCAAAACTTTTCATTCTATTCGGAAATCAATCTCAAAATTGCTTTCTATTTAAGTTTATTATACCTTATGATATAGTACTATAAGGTATAATACTGTAACATAAGGTATCTTAACCACCTTTTGAAATGGCGAACTTCGTATAAAAGCATCACAGCCTACAATAAAAATAGAAAGCTTTATTGGACGATTTTCTAGAAAACTAAAAAAACCACTAACCATTGAAGAAATGAACGAAATTACGGCTTCTAGTTGGGCTAGAAAAAATAATGTAAGAACCAAGAGCTTTAAAAATTAAGGTAGGCTATACCAAATTGACCGCCCTTTCCCATGACGCATCAAAAGACCTTTTTTAACTAATGATGTAAAGGTTGCTTTAAGTGTATTAGGGCTTGCACCGACTTCACGCACCATATCACGGGTTGTTACACGACTGTGATTACGTACATAATCAAGAATATTAAGAGCCAATTCAGATAAAGAAAAAAGAGCGTTTTTTTCACTCTCTATTTTTATTTCTAAATGGCGTTTTTGTTTTTGTAGAGCACGTAAAAAAAAGAGTATCCAAGGTTCCCAATTAGGCGATGATGTATAAATTGTTTTTTGAATCTGATTCAAAGCTAAATAGTAGCTTTCTTTATTATTCTCAATAATACTTTCAAGGGACGAATAGAGTACATAAACATAACCTTTTTGTAACAAAAGTAAGGTGGTTAAAATACGGCTTAAACGCCCGTTTCCATCTTGAAAAGGATGAATAGCTAAAAAAGTGACACTAAAAATAGCAATCGTAAGTAAAGGATGAAGATCTTTTAATTCACTGGTCTTATTGAACCAAGTAATAAGCTCTTGCATTCGATATGGTGTTTCAAATGGTGTAGCTGTTTCAAAAACGATACCCACCATTTCCCCTTGAGAATTAAAAGCTGCTACATCATTACGTGATGTCTTATATACACCTTTATGTCGTTCATCTTTATTGCTATGACACAAAAGATCACGATGAAGTTGTTTAATATGATTTTCTGTAATGGGAATATCACTCCAAGATTGAAAAATTGTTTCCATAACCTTGACATAACCAATAACTTCTTGTTCATCACGATTTTTTAAACTTGTAATTTCTGAATTTGCTAAAAGCTGTTCAATCTCACGGTCTGTTAATTTGCTACCTTCAATGCGTGTAGAAGATCCAATACTTTCAACAGTAGCAATATAACGAAGAGCATTTAATCGCTCTGGAGAAAGAGTTCCAAAGCTACGCTAAACACCTTTAAACTCATCAATCTCAGTAATGAGAGCCAATAATTCTTGTGTGATGTGAAGTGTATTTGTTTTCATACCGGAATATATACCCGATTATACCTGATTATGATACAAATCTTTATAATATTTTTCACATCATATAATCTACATCATTATAATTACGGGTATCACGTATTTTTTATTGACAATATACGGGTATTCCGTATATTGAATAATGTATGCAAACAGTAATTGAAACACCAGCTTATTTAATTTCCGCGAAAGAAGAAGGTGTATCACCTGAAGAATTATTTAATATTGTTTCTTTTATTGCTGCTAATCCAGATGCTGGTGATCTTATGCAAGGAACCGGTGGTGCAAGGAAAGTTAGATTTCCAACAAAGCATAAGGGTAAAAGTGGAGGATATAGGGTTATTACCTTTTTTGGTGGTCAAAATATTCCAGTGTTTCTCTTAGATATTTACAGTAAATCATCTCAAGGAAATTTAACAAAATCAGAGAAGAATGAGTTGAAGAAAATTTTAATTGCACTTCTCGATGAGTATAAAAAGGAAAAATAATGGATAAAAAAAATAAAGCAGGGTCTCGTATATTACAAGGTGCTCGTGAAGCTCTTGCCTATGCTAAAGGTGAAGCAGATGTCACCAAATTTGGTATCCATATTCCTGCTAATGTTGATGTCAAAAAAATCAGAAAACATATTGGTTTAACCCAGACCCAATTTGCAGCACGTTTTGGTTTTTCTGTAGGACGCATTCGTGATTGGGAACAAGGGCGATATTCTATAGATACTTCTTCTCGTTTGTTGCTTTCAATTATTGAAAATGAACCTGAAGCTATTGATCGTGCTCTTAAAAAGTCTCTATTAGCATAAGAAGGGAGTATCGTTTTTCACATCACATCATATTATGCCATAAAAATAGTATGCATAGTATACGTATGATATAAGTAAACCATATGTTAGACGTATGTTTTATGTCATATTGAAGTGGTTTTCATTTTAATTTTATACAAATTGCTTTGAATTTATTGGCATTTTTAAAGTTTTAAGAACTTCATTCAATTCCGATTTAAACAAAGAACTTTTTTGATCATTTGATTTTGTTAGATCGTTTTTTTCTGTTTTTTGCACACGCCAATCGTTCAATTTCTCCTCAAAAGCTTCATTCAGCAATGCATAGAAAGAACGTTCTAGATAGAGTTCTCCTCGATTTTCTTTAGCAATCATACCGCGTAGATATCCCCCAGATGACTTCACGAGTTCTTTGCAATGTTTTTCAAAAATGATAGCAATGGCTAGAGCAGCTTTCTTAGTTCCCATAGTTTTTTTAGCGCTTTCAACAGCATGAGAAGAAATCCCTTTCATTGTAGCTAAAAACTCCATAGATCCGATTAAATCCCTTTCGGATTGCAACCCATGTTTCATGAACATAGCAACATTAGGCAAAGCTTGTGCTAAAAGTTCTGGTTTGATTTGAAGCGATTTACTGTTTTTTGAAGGTAATGTGTTTTCAGTTTTGCTTTTCTCAATTTTTTCATAAGCTTTGTTACAATTACAATTTAAGTTAAGGGTTGTATATTCTATGTGCATTTCGTCAGCGAAATGTCTGTATTTCGTTTTTGCTGTTTTTTGCTTTAAAAATCTCTCTAAAATCCACTGAAAAAGACCTATTGCTTTATGCAATTTTCCCACTGAAGCTTTAGCTGGCCGACCAATAATATGAATGATTTTTTGCATTCTCGAAAAAAGCAAAGATGTAAATGGTGTAGTTTCAATTGATGCATAAGAAGCTTTAATTTGTCGCACCAATCCCTGAAAACAATGCAAAGCGTCCTTTTGTTTACTCTGAGCCTCTAAAACTTCATCAATTTTTTGTTTAAGTTCATGGTATCGCGCAACAAGAATACGTAAATCAATCCCACAAGCAGTTATAATTCCATTACTACGGCTTCGTGATGAATAGCGTTTAAAATTACCAGAATCCCGCATGACAACAAGACCACAATCATAAAGACTTGAAAGCAATATACTCACGCGTGATTCACTACGGCAAATTTCATTACTAAGACAGTAATTGCTTTTAAAAACGATAGGCACTCCACCTTTTTCAAATGAAGACGTCGAAGCTGTATTCAATAAAACTAAGAGAAGTTTTGCTTCTGTCTCTTTAATCAAACCAGCCATCTCTAATTTTCTAGCCAATCCGATTAATTGCCCCCGACTTACAGACCCCATTTCAGCAGTTTCAGCTAATTTTCTATATTCTATATGATGCGCACTTAACTTTCTTCCGAAAACTTTATTAACCATAATTTTAAAACCTCTCTATTGGAGGCAAAAAAAACGTTAAAAATATCCCGTTTCTACAAAATTTCTCTTGCAGAATGCATTACGATAAATTAAAATGAAAATTACTGATTTTTTAATTCACCGTATTGTAGTATTGTACGTAGTATTATACGGATATTTTTAAAAGCCCTTCTGTTTCCGCAGTTGGGTTTTTATTTTTTTGCCATTATGTCTCCTTTTATTGTAACGACTCATATTTCTTAAAAAGCATGAGTAAGCGAAAGCTATATTAAAAGGAAAATATTTTCAATATGGTAAAGATTTTACAAACAAAGCTACCCAAACAAATTCTAGATAAAACCATAAGAAAATTTTATAATTCATTCTTATGATAAAAATGATATCTTCTTTTCATTTCATTTGAATACACACACGCGTTATAATATTTACATCATGATTTGCTTTTTATGATCTATTCATACATGGCAATTTCTATAAAAAATGGTCGATTAAATGTTGAATCACGGACAAAAAGGTGGACTGAAAGGTGGACTGTAATAAAATTAGAAAATTAATTTACTGATTTTATTACGTTTTTACACGCAGTACGGTTCCTATATTAGGAACCGCATTGTTAAATGCAAGCATTTGAAGTGTTATCACGTGATAAAATAAATTAATGGAAACCAAATTGTTCAATCGAGGAAATAGATTGTGTATAAAAAGAAAAAAGAAAAATTTTAGATTAATTCACTGTTTGAATTTAATTTTGAATCCACACTTTTATGCATAATTCATTTGACTATTTTTTATATAAGATTGGCATGTATGAATAGACCATAAAAAGCAAATCATGGTGCAAATATTATAACGCATGTAAACGTTCAAATGAAATGAAAAGCAGATATCATTCATAACAGTTCATAAATTTTATGATACGTTTTTATCGCAGCACAAATCACATTGTTTAAAATTTAGTTGTTTGGAATTATCGATAACATACGTTTAAAGAATGGTATGAGTTTTGCTCTTTTTTGAGCGAAACCTTCAAAGGAATAATTGTTTAAAACTGTCATAAGCTTATAGGTTTAATTTCTAAAGATTGCATAAGAGGATTTAAAGACAAGATTGATTTTATAACCGCGGTATTTTTTTACCGAGGTAGGAAATAAACAGATAATGAAATTCAAAACGTTATATCTTACGAAATCAAAAGCCTTTTAATGAATAGATTGCAGGCTAGTTTTTAAGAACGGAATTATTCGCTTCCACAAAAAAATGGAGGCGGCTAATACCACAGCAGTAAAAGACTATTTTACCTTAGATATGGTACTAAAAAACGTTTTAAAAGTTACCATTTAAAAGCACAGAGTACAAATATAGAGCGATTAATTTGCAAAAAAGTTATGTTTGAGTGCAAAATAAAAAGACGCTTATGAAAGCTTTTCTAAATACGTTTAAACGTTTGAAACTGATGTTTATCAGTTTTAAAGTCTTGCGTTTGATAAAAGCGGCTGTTTATTGTCTTATGAGAGTTTGTTTTAAAAGCCAACGTTTGCAAATGTAAAAAACGGGTTTTGTTAAAGCTACCAAGCGTTTTGATTTTATAGAATGCGTTATTTGAATTCACTCAGCTCGATTTTGAGCTTAGTCTATTGAAACGTTTTAAAAGAAGCATTGTGATCATGGGCTTTATTTCAAATGACTACCTCACGAGGAGGGTGTTATGATTAATACGTTTGAGAGCAACGAAAAGCGTTTATAGGCTCTCTCATTCAAATGAGTGATTAAAGATCATACGCATCATACATTTCTTTTGATAAGTTTTCATATCTTGAATAGAGCGCTTGTAATATAATACGTTTTGTATATATGCATTCATTACCTTATGGTAGATGATTCATTAGAGAATAGACATTTGAAAGCCGCGTTATATCAGTTGGCACGGCTTTCTTTTTGAATTCTCTCTTTTATGATGGGTTTATAGCCATAAAGAAGGCACTCCCATGCTTGTTATTTATGCTATTTTTCAATCTTGACGACATTATCTTTTTCATAAACCTCATAATCTTGATCAACGACCCTTACATGGCTTTTTAGATCTATTTTTGCTTTCCCATAGGCACGCCCATAGACCTGTACAAAACCAGAGATTTTCGCATTGCCATAAACAGAGCCATGAATTTGTGCATGGCAATTAATAATAGCCTGTCCATAAATTTTTGCACCGTTGTAAATACAAGCAGAGCCAGAAACCTTTGAATGACCATAGATCATGGCATGATCATGAACCAAAACACCATGAGAAACGCGCGCATGTTGATAAATATGGGAATTGCTATAAATGATGGCGTGATCACAAACATGAGCATTGCCATAGATATAACCTGCTACATGAGCATTCCCATAAACACACGCATGGTCATAAACTTTAGCATATCGAGTGATTAAAGCCTTTCCATAGACCTCAGCATTGCCATAGACATGCCCACGCACCTGAGACAGATGGCGTACTTTAGCATGATCCGAAACGACGGCATTGCAAAAAACAGTAGCATCATCATAGACCCAGCAATTGCCATCATGAGAGAGGTTAGTTTCATCTTCAATAAAGCCCCCTAGATCCCCCGCCTTCACATCATCAAAGTCTCTTAAAGCACGAATGCGATAAAGATTTGTAATTTGCTTAGTAAGTCTATCTTTAATCTGTTTGATTTGATTGGTTAATTCGTATTTTTTGCACATAGGGATACCCTCACAATCTAATGTGTTAAACGTTTTCTAAAATTTGAAATGGAAAATTGGATTGAAAGCAGGCGCCCCCGCCGCGCCCGCATTTTATTTACGTTACATTAGGTTAGACCCATACAATTTCTAACTCACCATAAGGAGAGAGACGTTCAGTATAGGTTTTAATTTTAGTAGAGCCGCCGACATTTTCACGAATAACAGCAATGCCATGGATATGAGCATTTTCATAAATATGCACGTCATTTGCTATACGCGCGTTTTCATAAACCCTAGCATTGTCATAAACATAGGCATTATCATAAATAATAGCCTTGCCATACACATGAGCATTGCCATAGACACGGGAATTATCAGAAACAACGGCATTGCCATAAACATGCGCATTATCATAAATATAGCCAGCAGCGATAGCATTATCATAAACGCGGGCATGACCATAGATATGACCACAAGCGACAGCCTTGCCAAAAACCCTTGCGTTTTCATAAACGTGACCATTTTTAAACACAAGAGCATCATCATAAACCCAGCAATTGCCATCATGAGAGAGGTTATCTTCCTTTTCGATAAAGCCCCCCGAGGCACCAGCTTTAACATCAGAAAAGTCTTTTAATGCTTGAATACGATAAAGGGTATGATTACCAAATACACGCGTTTCATTTGTGAGTGCAAACTTTTTTTGCATAACACTATTCCTTTATAAAGAAGATTAAATTTTAGAATGAGATTTTTTAAAGAGGGGCGCCCCCGCCGCGCCCGCACGTTATTTACGCAGCGTCTTTTCTAGACTGATTATCATCACAGATATCATTCGTAATTTTTTCACGGCTATTAACCACGGCATTACCATAGATTTGTACATCATGATCAATATTGGATTTCCCATAGACCTTTGCATTGTCATAAATTCTTGCAAAGGACCCCACACGAGCCGAGCCAGAAACATTGGCATCATCATAAATACTTGCATAACTCTTAATCCAAGCATTGCCATAAACATGCGCATTGCCATAAATACACCCCCCCCCATAAATGCGTGATTTACCATAGACATGGGAATTTCCATAAACAAAGCCACTCACATGAGCATTTTCATATACACGGGCGTTATCGTAAATATGTGCACTAGGAGAAACATTAGCATTATCACAAACCATGGCATTGCCATAAACATAGCCACAGACCCTAGCATTGTTACTAATTTTTGCATTGTCATAAATGCTAGCATCTTTACCAAAAACCCATGCCTTATCACAAACCACGGCATTCCCATAAACTTTAGACCCCCTAGCAATAATGGCGTCATTACGTATTTTTGCATTATCAGAAACGACGGCATTGCAAAAAACGGTAGCATTATCGTAAACCCAGCAATTCCCATCATGAGAGAGATTGCTTTCATTTTCTATAAAACCACCTAATGCCCCCGCCTTAACATCATCAAAATCTCTTAAAGCACGAATGCGGTGTACAGTAATCCCTTCAAAAGTATGATTTTCATTAGTTAATTCGTATTTTTTAGATACAGTTATAGTGGACATAGGTATCTCCCTAAGTTCATATTTGATAAATTTTAGAATGAGTTGTTTAAAAGGGGCGCCCCCGCCGCGCCCGCGCCATTATTTACGCAGCGTTATTTTCAATAATCTTTACAACTTTATTGCCTTCATAAACCTCACAATTTATGGGGACCGAACATAAACCGCTATGTCTTTTTATCCTTGCATTCCCATAGACATTCCCTCTAATCACGATATAACTAGAGATTTTTGCATTGCCATAAACAGAGCCATAAACATCAGTATGACAGCCCACGCTAGCATTCCCATAAACCTTGCCATAAATTTTTGCAGCGCCACTGATAACAGCATGATCATAAACCACAGCATTCCTATGAATACGAGCGCTTCCTGATAATTTTGCATTGCCATAAACCCGCGCCTGATGATAAACCCAAGCATTATAAGAAAGATGCGCATTGTCATAAACATGGGCATTTGCATAAACGCGGGCGTGATCACAGACATGAGCATTGCCATAAACAAAGCCCATTATAATAGCCTTATTAAAAATCTTGGCATTTTCGTAAATATGGGCAGGATTTAAAACAAGAGCATCATCATAGACCCAGCAGTTTCCATCATGAGAGAGATTGTTTTCACTTTCAATAAAGCCGCCTAAAGACCCAGCTTTGACATCATCAAAATCTCTTAAAGCACGAATGCGATAAAGAGTTTGATTATTAAATACACGTGTCTCATTTGTGAGTGCAAACTTCTTTTGCATAACACTATTCCTTTATAAAGAAGATTAAATTTTAGAATGAGATTTTTAAAGAGGGGCGCCCCCGCCGCGCCCGTGTCTTATTTACGCAGCGTTTTTTAGTGACTGGTCATTATAGACAATTTCTTTATTACAGACTTCAATATTATTGCGAACCCAAGTATCACCTTTGATAACCGCATTGCGAAAAATCTTTACATTTGGAAAAATACAAGCATATCCGGAAATTTTCGCATTATCATAAATCTTTGTATCATTAAAAACACAAGCGTAATAATGAACATGAGCATTACCAAAAATATGGGCATCCGGATAAATACGTGCAAAGCCATACACATGAGCATTGCCATAAATATGGCCAGCCACAACCGCCTTGCCATAAACCCTTGCATTTTCATAAATACAAGCAATATTATTCACATGGGCATACCCACTTACAACGGCATTATCGTAAACCCTTGCATTGCTATAAACCTTGGCTTTACCGCCGACCCAGCAATTGCCATCATGTGATAAATTACTTTCACCTTGTATAAAACCGCCTAACTCACCTTTTTTGACGTCTCCAAAATCTCTTAAAGCGCGAATTCTATGAAGTGTTTTAAAGCCAACCTCTATTGTTTCACCTGTAAATTCGTATTTTTTTGCAGGCTGTTGTTTATTAACAGATGCGGTTTCATTTGAAATGTTAGAGAGAAGGGGGGTGTTGTTTGAGATATTTGTCATATTTAAAACCTAATCGTTAGAAAGTTTCTATTGACACCCTATAAGAGCATCGGGCGCTAGAAACACGGCGATTAGTCCGTTGTCACGCTTTTCTCATAAGAGTATTGTATGGCGTAACTACACCCGACAAAATCCTCATATACTAACAAAAGCATAAAAGAAAGTCAGTATTTTAAAGACATGGGAGAGGTTGTTTCGTAACCTATCCGCTAATCGTTAAGTGTTTCTATCACTTGAGTATTTATATAACAAAATAGGTATTTATTGTCAAATAATATTTTATCTTTTTTGATATTTTTTTGTATTTTTTTAATTGCATTATGTATTAATGTTATCATGTTCTTATGAATTGCTTCTTTTATATTTATATGCTTTTAAAGCTATATTATGGGCTTTATAAAACGATTGCGTTGTTTTTTGAATCTATACATTTATAATATTTAGAAATGCTCTCATAATGCGTATTTTTATCCTTATAACCTATCTGTTTTTTCACTAAATGAATTTTAATTTTTTTGTGAATTTTGTTGATAACACATTTGCAATTTAACAGCCTTTTATAGAGATGGTTTTTATAACCAATGCTTTCATTTGCATTATGATTATAAAACCTTGCTGTTTTTATGCATTCTCTATAGCTGTTATATGCTTTATAGCCATGGCATCATTTTTCATTTTCATAAGAGAAACGATAAATAGGATATATGATAATTGCGATTTATAGACTGTTATGAAAATATCTAAAGAGAAATTGATCATTATAGAGATCAGTAAAATCCCTTTTAATAGACCGTGTCAGTGTTGTCAGTTTTGTCAGTTCTTTTTAAACCCTATAATTATTTTTTCAAATGAGTAAAAATTAAAAACATTATCTTTCAATAGGTTAATGTCTTTAAAACACAACTCATATCAAGAGTACAATCTTTAAAGATAACCAATGATGTGAGTTGATTAAAACTTGTCAGTTATGTGTCAGTAAATTGAACTGACAAAAGTGATCATTTTAGTGAGTGATTAAAGCGTATCTTATGAAAAGCAACTGATTACGTTATCAAAATCCCTTTTATGAATTTTATCAGTTCTTTTGAATGATAACCTTATGATTTAGAGAATGATTACAACGTGCTTTATGAAAATCATGTGATCCTTTAAAGCTTTTCAAAAGATAGCTTGTAACTCATAAGAGATGTTATCAAGATCATTATGTTATGAGTTTCGAGGGTTTTGAAGGTTTTGAGGGTTCCTTTTATTATTAATTATTTTATTTTTTTAATTAGAAATAAAAATTATTATATTTCAATATGTTAATGTTTTAAAGAAACAACCTATGTTAAATATAACGTGTAAATACAATCTATGATATACATTTAAGAGGGTTTTGAAGGGGTTTTGAGAGTTTTAAGAACCTTCAAAACCTATAAACAAAATGAATATATATAACTCTCTTTAAACAAAGCTTTTGAAAACAATAAAGCTATCATTTTAGATTACGGTATAACTTCTTAAAAGCAATCGAAAAAAAATTATTTAAAAATTCAAATCGTATCTTTAATTTGAATTATAAATACATTATTAGACTTTTGACATTAATCAAAGGTTTATGATGATGAAGTTTTTTATTTTACTTTGTTTGTTAATACTCACAGCTTGTGGTCCTATAACACATTTGAATGGAATTGTTGATCCAAACTACAAGGGACGATTTCAAACGAAAAAGGTGGTCATAGGAGGTGTTGGCATGTCTATTTCTGAGCAAAAAGAACTTGAAGACACCTTTGAGAAATCCCTCGTTAAATACAATGTACAGATATTGAGAGGATTAGATCTTTTCCCTCCAACTCGTAATTATTCCTATAACGAGAAAGAGAAAATTATAACAAATAAAGGCGCAGATGCTCTCCTAATAGTTAGCGTTGATAATCGTGCTATATCACAGACGTATATCCCGCCAACATATCATCCAGGAACCTCTACAAGTTCTATTTCGGGATTTGGAAACTTTGCTACTATAAAAACTGAGACGACACCAAGTTATGTAACCGGTGGATATAATATTAGTAAGCCCGCCATAAGTGTTAGTGTTTCCCTTATTCACAATACAAAAAACAAAGAAACCATATGGCTAGCAAAAGGCTATAGCGATGGAAATGCTTTTGCATCATTTTCTAATCTCATAGTAAGCGTTGCAGAAACAACTGTTGAGAAACTAGCCAAAGAGGGGCTTATCGTCCCAAAGTAGAGTTAGGAAAATAGCAGCATAATCACGAATTTTAGCCACAAGTTTGATGTTAATAAAGCTATCATTTTAAAGCTTATATGTAAGCAATGTATAAAGGGATATAGAACTTATACCCCTTATGCGTTTATCATACCCATTATGTGAGCATGCTTTATAAGTTATTCAGTTTTTCTTATTTCTAATTTTGGTAAGTTTTTTACGATTTTCATGGTTTCTAAACTTACGGTAATAACCCTTTGAAACAATTCGAGGGGGTAAGCAGGGTTGCCAACGGTTTCAACAGCATAGCGATTAGCATCATTGACAATGCCGCTCTTTTTATCTGTTTTAACACATTGACGCCCCATCACCCATTCAAGAGCAGGTTTACCATTGACGATATACTCATAAGCTTCAAGAGGGATATCTGTTATTGTGATATTGCTGTTATAAAAAACAGTCGATTTATCCTTTTCCTTACTATTCTTAATTTTTGCGAATTTCATTTCAGTCACATAATAAAACTTTTCGGGATTAGAAATCTTTGTCAGTTTTGGATTACCCTTTTTAAAGGTCACTGGATACGGCTCTACATCTTCATAATTCACGTGCAAATGACCTAGTTCACGCCCTGCTGTTACAAATTTCCAAAAATCATCAGCACTCTTTACGCAAGGGATACGAGGCAGTTCTTTAGAGAGGTTATCAGCATAACGAGAGCGATAATCTTCCGAATGAAGTATACCGTAAACGTAATAGAATAAATCATCTTTTGTTATGGTTTCATTAGGATAAGCCGCTTTAAAATGTGCTAATCCTTCATCAGTAATGGCATCACGCTTCTGTAAACCAGCTGTTTTGCTTTCTTCTGTAGAGTTTGTAAATAAATGGGATTGTTTCTCACTTTTTCTTTTTAAAACTGAAGTATCTTCGTAAAAATATCTTGGAAAACATTGACCAGTATGCACTGCATGAAAATTAGGTAAAGCCTTAGTCATTAAAGCAGAAAAAACTGTTTGAGTTCCCGTACCTGTAATTTGTATTACCATATTTTCAACGGCTTGCCCCATCGGAAATATACGCGGCATTTGGTAAACCATATCATTGAAAATGCGATTATAATAGAGCCATTGCTGTATAAAAGGACGATATAAACTTTGCGTAAGATATGCATTTTCAAACTCAAAAAATTTACCTTTTGCCAACTCTTGTTTAATAGAACGGCTCCAACTAATTTTGCTTTCATCTGAATTTACAAAATCATTTACAGCATTAGTACGTATTTTACGGTCAGTGTGTGCATAAGTATTATTAAAACGTTTTACTTCGCTATTATAGAAGGTAATCATATTACTCATGTTCTTCGCTAAAGCTTCACGACTTGAATTGTAAGCCCAAGCGTCACGATTGGTTTTTAGACCACATGAAAACGTTTCAAAGAATTTTTTACCATGACCTTTTTTATTACCCAAAGCTAGAAACGTTTCAAAACTATCATCACGTTGATTTATCCAATCACCATGCTCGTCTGGTGTAATTACTTTCCAACCGTTTTCGCATGTAATACCACCAATGCTCCTAAAGTATTCAAGAGCAGTAAGTTTTTCTTTTATCGTACGATTATTACCAATATCATGATAGTAAATTTTACACTCTCCAGAAACATTGGGATTTTTGATAAACAGTGTTATAGCAATACCCGTCATACTCCCATTGCCAAAAACATTTTCTCCTTCTTCAGCTTTCCCGTTGCTTAACATATTTTTACGAATATCACCCCTCAGATTGAGAACATAAATACTCGTAAATTCTTTGGCTAAAGATTTTCGTAAACCGTCCATTGTTGATTTATCTATATAACCAGAACCAGAAACAAAACCAATTATTCCAGCATCAGCAATACGGTCACTAGCCCAGCGAATGGCACGAATATAACTATCATAAAGTGCTTGTACATTAGTTGCTTTCGATTGAGCTATATAAGTCTCACGAATACGGTTATTTAAAATAGGATAAGGAGTATTCTTTGCATTATCATTTTCATTCTTTTGTCCTACCGAATAAGGAGGATTACCAAAGATAACTTCAATATTTAGATTTTTCTGGAGTTCTAAATATTCACTGTTTTCTTTAAATAATTTTTGCAGAAGGTTCTTCTCTTCAAGCATGCGGAATGTATCTGTCAAACCAATATGCTTGAAAGGGATATATTCTCCTTTCATGATACTATGATAGGTTGCTTCGATATTAATCGCTGCTATGTAATAAGCGAGTAAGACAATCTCATTGGCATGGATATCATGACGGAACTTGTATTCCATATCCTCTGGTTTGATGAGATCTGATTGTAATAGCCTTGTGATAAAGGTCCCCGTTCCAGTAAAAGGGTCAAGAATAGAGACACCACGTGATCCCAAGCTTTTTCCAAATTCATTACGCAACACATCATCAACAGAATGAATGATAAAATCAATAACCTCAACGGGCGTATAAACAATCCCAAGCCTATCCGTGGTTTTCTTAAATGCCTTGGCAAAAAAGCTTTCATAAAGCGTAATAATAAGATTTTGCCTTGCTAAAGGCGAGGTAATCCCAGAAGCACGAAGCCTTACACTGTTATAAAACTCTTGTAATTCCTTAGATTCTTCCTCGATATTGGTTTTATCGAGTTCTGTTAAGATTTTTTCCATAGCTTGCGAAATGGCATTGTTTTGCACAAACTCATTTCCATCAAACAAGGCTTCAAACACGGGACGCGTGACAAGATGTTGCGCTAACATCTCAATCGCTTCCTCTTGTTTGATTTCACTGTTTAAGTTGTTCTTTAATTCCTTATGAAAGGCATCAAAAGCATGAAAGGCTTCACTGTTTTCATCAGCAAGCAAGTTTTGAAGATGATTGATATGGTTTTGAGCAATCTCAGCCACATTGCCCGCCCAATTTTCCCAATAATCCGCAATAGCAAATTTCTTCGCAAGAAGGGTTTTCAAAGCATTGGGAAACTCTTTATAAAAAGGTAATCGTCCTGTTACGCTATGAATAATTTGTGGTTCATGAGCGGCTTTTCCAATCTCAAGACCCATATGTTCTGATTTTTCATGGATATGAAGTTTATCCTCAACCGCGGTCATGCTCTTTAAGGCTCTAATCTCCAAAACATCACTAACGTCTTGCCCTAAAATCATCTGGTTAAGGGTGATTTCAAAATTCTCATCATGAGCAAGCAAAGCATTGATCACTTGCCAGACCACCTTGTATCTTTTGTTGTATCGTAAGGCATGTTCAGCAGAAACCCCAGCAGGGACCCCAACGGGTAAAATGATGTAGCCTCTCTTTTTACCTCGTGCACGCCGCATGATACGCCCCACCGCCTGTATGATATCCACATGACTTTTCCGCGGGTGTAAAAACATAATGGCATCAAGAGCAGGAACATCCACTCCTTCAGACAGACATCTTACATTGGTAAGTACACGGCAGGTATTTTCCCCCGCATCTTCCTTAAGCCAATCAAGGGCTTTATGACGCGTTTTGGCACTTTGGGTTCCATCAATATGATCAAAGGTACAGTGAAGCGGCGGGGTATCTTTATAGACCTTATGAAGATTAAATAATTCTTTCTGTATTTCTTCAGAATTGAAGGTTTTACAAATGCGTTTAGAGGTTTTGATATCTTTACAAAAAGCCAAAGCCCGCCGCATGGGATTGGGGTCATCATTTAAATCAACTTTGAGATCTATTTTAGCAAGGGCTTGATAACAGCCTATGATCTTGGTTTTATCATCAAGGATAAGTTCATAATTCTCATCAGTCATCAGATGTTGAATGGATTCACTCACTTCCTCTTCATTAATCCCCAAAACAATAATCTTATAAGGTGCAAGCAATTCATTCTGAACGGCTTTTGAGAAAGTATAGGTATAAAGCTCTTTTCCATAGAGCTCTTCATCATCCATAGATGCGAGAACGGCATTGATCTCATCGGCATTCTTTTTGGCATCATCGGTAAAGATCTTGGGGGTTGCTGTCATATACAGACGTTTTTTGCCTTGAATGATGCTGTTATCATGAACCTTGATAAAATCAGATTCATTATCCTCTGTTCCCAATGAAGCCCCAGTGGTACGGTGTGCTTCATCACAGATGATCAGATCAAATTCGGGTAAATCATACTTTTTTTGTGCATCGGAAATCACTTGGATTGAATGGTAGGTTGAAAAGACCACGGTCATTAAATCATGGGAAACCTTACCCGCTTTGCTCGCCAGTTCTTTTGCATCCGTTGTTGCAGGCAAGGCAAGATCAGAGCTATCAAATTCAAGAGCATCATTTTTATTATTCTTACGACGCTTACCCACTTGTGTATCCGAACACACGGCAAAGGAACGCAAGGGTACTTCTGTATCTTCTGTCCATTCACGAATTGTTTGCGATATGAGAGCGAGAGAGGGCACCAGAAACAATACACGCTTGCCTTGACCTGCTATCTGTTCTGCTATCTTCAAACTGGTGAAAGTCTTGCCCGTCCCACATGCCATAATCAGCTTGCCACGGTCTGCTTCTTTTAAACCTTCACAGACTTTCTCAAGGGCTTCTTTCTGATGATCTAAAAGCTTTTTTTTCGGTTTCTCTTTAAGGACGGCTTGTCCTTGTTCTTTATAAGCCCCCCAATCGATTTGACTGTTTTCTAAATCAAACAGATTAATCCGTTGAGGGCGGATTTCTTGTCCTTCACAAGTCAGTTCAACATTGTCACTCCAATCTGTTTCGGTGCTATCAACCAGTATGCGACGGGTGAAGATCTTTTTGCCCGAGGCAGCAATAAAGCTATCAATATCTTCTTTTTTAATGATGTGAGAGGCGTCATAGCATTTACATTGAATAGCCGCATAACCCCCTTCATCACGGATTGTCGCCACCAGATCAATCCCAATATCAGTTCCATCTTCATCATGCTCTTGCGCCCATTCCAAATAAGTTTGAACCTTTTCGTATTCTTGCTTTTGAAGCGGGTCTTCACTCAAATAAACCATGACAAGGTTTTCAAACATGGTTCCTAATTCACGGGGTGATTTAGCTTGTTGACGATAATATTCCAACAGAGAGCGTAAAGTGACGAGTTCATTATCAGAATGATGAGAGCAAAGCATAAAGGATAAACTCCATAACTATCTACGATACAGATTAATTCTCTTCAAAAGAATCGAAATGAAGCTTATTAAATCCATTTTGAGTAAATGGTGAAAAAAATGTAGAAAAATGCGAAAAAACGGATAAATTTTTTCAAAAGGGTTTTTTAAAGGTTTTTTATCAACAGCCCATGACATGGGATAAGACCAGCAAAGTAGTGAAATTTGCTATTCGTTTTATGAAAAAAAGACAAATGCACTATGTGCTTTTAAGATATCGGAATGAGTATTTTGATAGGTTTTATGAGTCATTTTATAGAGAGGTTTTGAAGGTTCTTAAAACTCTCAAAACCCCTTCAAAACCCTCTTAAATGTATATCATAGATTGTATTTACACGTTATATTTAACATAGGTTGTTTCTTTAAAACATTAACATATTGAAATATAATAATTTTTATTTCTAATTAAAAAAATAAAATAATTAATAATAAAAGGAACCTTCAAAACCTTCAAAACCCTCGAAACTCATAGTTGATACGTCCTTTGAAGGTTCACTTTATGAATAAAGGGGATAGGGTTTAATCCTTCATAAGACTTCCCAATGCCTTATTGGGGTGTCTTATGCCCCTTCACTAAAGGATTCCATTCATAGCGTATGGTAGGTCGACCGCCTTGTGAGCTCTTGTCTTCAGAGATTTCACGAATATAGTTACAACGGCATAAAAGCTCTAAAGCTTGTTTAACGGCTTGATTGTCTTTTAAAGAGGTCCAACTTCTTTGATGAATATCACGGTGTGTAAAAACATCGGGTAAATGATCACAACGCTCGACAATTAATTTGGCACGCTCTGCTATTAATGTATTCCCCGCCGCATAAAGACGTTTGACATGACTTAACAAATATTTTTCCCAATACAAGGCTCTTTCAAGCGCATTTCTATTGATTTCAAAACGACCACCCTCAACCAGTTCAAAAATCAACGCAAGGATTGGTATGGTTTCGTTCATTTTTATAAGATGCGCTTGTAAACTTTCAGAAAAATGACCATCATTTATTTTTTTCTGAAAATTTTCCCACCATTCACGAAAGATCTCTTGGGCTTCGGCAGAAAAGCGCATGGTTATCGGATATTTTGGTGATCCTAATGGTTTATCATAAAGAGAACGAAAAACCCCTTGATAACTTTCCCATGCCTCTTTTTTAGCAGGTCTATCGACCCATAACCGCTCTTGTCGTGTATCGGGAAAGATCAGCATTTGAAACCGTTGCAATAAACCATCATCGTTTATCCCACGGTGCATGGCTTTAATGAGTGGAATAAGGCGTGTAGGTTGAATGCCCCCTATGATTGAAAGGGTTGCATTGGGAATATGAATGGTTCCACGCCCAATCCGGTCATAGGTGTGTGATTGATTGCCATTAAAAGCTTTTAGATAAAAGGAACGGTCTGATTGATATTCCTTTCTTTCCAAATTGGCTAAAAAACCAGTCAGTTCATCACACACCATTAAGAGACCACGGGGGTTTTCTTTCAACAATTCGCCTAGCTTTTCTACGGTCACATCATTGACGATAAGACGTCGTTTTATAGAACTATCATCTTCTTCACTTTCTTTGTGTTCAAGAGTTTGTGAAAGAAGAGCAAGGGCTTGTTCCTTATCTTGATTTTTCAATGCTTTGTAAGCTTTTCTTTTATTTTCTTTTATTTCTAATTCATTGAAGATTTCTTTTGTTTTTTGCTGTTTTTTCTTCTTTTCCCACTCTTGATACCATTCATTTTCAAAGATAGAGAGAGGTTTTAAAGCAGCTTGCATGGTAGGTGATTTCATGGTCGAAGGTTGCCCCACAACGGCACCCCAGAGATTAGGAACAATTTTCCAATTATCATCATGTTGTTTTGGGGCAATCCGCACGCCATTACCAATAACGGCAGCCAAAGCACAGAGAGCAGAGATAGCAATAAAATCCATAGGGGCTTGTTGGCTATCCGCAACGTCATAAACATAGTCCATTAATGACATTGGCAGCTGTAATACTTTAAAAGGCTCGACGGGTAAGAGAGTATATTCAAGTGGTTTTAATTCCCCCCAACCATTTTGTTGCAATGCGATTTCATAAGGAATGGCTTCTAAACAAGTCTTATCATTAAAAAAAACATTATCGTTATCATTGAATGAAACATTTTGATTGTTGGCATCGACAATATTGTTTTTATTCTCTCTCATTTATTTATACCTTTTCGTATCAAAACATCATTGAAATCTAGACCGTAGGGGGCTTGCATCATAAAAACCTCAAAGCCTTGTCTATA
Organism: Bartonella tribocorum CIP 105476; assembly: GCF_000196435.1. NCBI lineage: Bacteria > Pseudomonadati > Pseudomonadota > Alphaproteobacteria > Hyphomicrobiales > Bartonellaceae > Bartonella > Bartonella tribocorum. The sequence continues at coordinate 20,953 of NC_010160.1, forward strand.
AGCGCGCGCAGCGAGGTTAAAACCTGCTTTACGACCCGCTTCATCACCGTCCATTGCAATGGTGAGACGGGCTTTGGTTTTGGGTAAATTCACACGCATCATGCCATGGGTTGAAAGGGACGCCCATAAATCAACGGGCTCTGATAACAACCCAGACAGCAGAGCCAAACCGGTTTCAATGCCCTCACAAATGACCAGATGTTTTGGATTGGCTTGACTTAAATGCACAGCACCACCCATGACAGAACCCAACATGGCTTTGGCTGGTTTTTGATCTGTTTTGCACCCATTGTTTTGTAAAAAGGTTCTATGAATGGCAAAGGAACCAGCCCCCTTAACAAGAGCAATCAACGCGGGCAATGTACCCCCAGAGGGGTGTAGACATTTGTCGTAAAAGCATAAATCAGCAGGCAAATCACATGTGATCCCCCGCATACGTAAATAGGTTTCTGCTAAAGTGTTTTTAATTGGTTGGCTTTGTTGCCAAATTACTTTTGCTCTCTCTGCTTTCCTTTTTGCTTGTTTGAGATCAGCACAAAACTGTTTGGATAAAGAAAGCGTATGAGCACAAGCTTTATCAAAAAAGGCTTGTTTACTAAGCAATCCAATTCTAATAAGCGCTTGTATGATCTCTCTAAAAGAGCAGCCAGCATGACAATAAAGTAAGAGACGCCCATCATGTCCATTTTTAATGGATAAGCTAGGTAGCCTATCATCATGAGCGGGACAATGAGCAAGTCCAGAATCCCCATGCCAAGAACCACGTAATGCGTAAGTAATTTTTTGAGCTGTTGTATACAATGTATAAGCGTTGCCTATAACATGTGTAAAATGCATAAAAATCCCTCACTAATACTTGCATTTCAGAACAGCTTCTGTTATTTCGGTATTGCGACTATCGAAATACTTTGTCTGTCTTAAAAGGCGAAGTTTTCTTTAGGCGGCGTTTTTGCAATGTTGGCTTTTTGCTTTCTTGACTGTATCATGGATATTCGCTTATAACCAACATGGTAGGCGTAAGCTTGTAAGCAATGCGCCGCCAATATATCTCTTATATCAATTTATTTTGCAGTTTTATGGACTGTAAGAAAGAATTGAGTTTATTTCATAGAGAACCCCTCCAAAACATTGAATACATTTTGGTTTAATTTTTAGAATCAATTTTATCTAACTGTATTAAACTAACAACTCTTGGTAAGTTTTTCCAGTGAAAAAATGATTTTTTTATTTTTTAAAAACAAGATTTTGTGTTTTTTTCTTATGATAAAGACAAGATTTTGTAAAAAACGTTATGGATAAAATCATGGCGTAATAATCTAATAACTTGGTGTTGTTTGATAATCTTTATTATGCTCTTTTGAAGAAAATTTTATCTGCTTAGCTTGTGTTGTGTTTTAAAGCATCATTTACTTTGCTTCTAATTCAATTTCTTTAAAGGATATTACAGTGACAGAATTAAGGGAATGATCTTTATTGGATTATAGATCTATACCAATAGCTTTAGCTTGCATCTTTTCATAGAGTTTTTGCATTACCTTTATATTGTCTCTTCGCACATCAAGGATAGACTTTTCAATATCTGTTAAACGCGCTTTATCGAGATTTCCCAACCGTGTATAATGTGATGCTATTGCTTGGCGTGCTTCGTCGTAAGGCAATCCGCCTTTACGATTTTTAGGTAAACTATAAACCTCATTTACTACCTTATATTGAGCAGGATTACTAACAAGGATTATGTGCTTCTTAATAACATCTATTTCCATTAATGCTGTTTTAAGACTATTAATCATAGCCTTACTATTTGCATATCTGAGCAAATCGTTTTCTACAAGACCGCGTTCCGCACCAAGAAGTAATGATAAATCACCGCTTTTTTCAATATCACGGAGATAACTACACAAATCACTTCGCACACCATGTAGTCTTTTGGTCATCAATGCTTCATCAAGACCTTTTACATAGTTATTTTCGCGAACAAAAATACGTTCTAACTCCTCAAATTCCTTAGAAATGATGACCTCCTATGATAACATCTTTATCTAACCAATCGGGACCATATTCTTTATCAGCATCTTTAGTAGAAAATCCCATATCACGAATAAATTGCGCCCCATGCCGCTTTTTAAGAAACAGCAATGTATGTGCTGGAGGTTCAGTCATTGCTAACCATTCCCATGCTGCTTGACTGTCATTTGCTTTATCTGCTGCTTCTGATTCAGCAGTATAAATACAGTTTTGATCTAAACCACCTGCTCGTAACTCCTCACGTTCAGCATCAGTCATATAACTTTTGGGTAATTTCTTTTGCATAGGAAATTCCTTTCTGTAATCTGTCTTGAAATATTAATCTAACGATTAAACCTGATCAATCAATTTCCTATCGGCTCTTTT
>NC_010161.1:1857500-2057500 GCF_000196435.1 Bartonella tribocorum CIP 105476
GCAGAATAACGGCTACTCTTCGATCATAAGCCCCCTCCTCTCACAACAGGTTATAAATCTCCTTAAATATCACAACGCATATCATGCAAAAGACTAAAAGACAGGCTACATATTCTGTCATTACCATTGCATAAACATCTTACACGCTTTATGCTTTTCCATGAGAGCAAAAGGAAGATGTCAATGTCATCGAAACTAACGCGTAACCAAATATTGGTTTTGAACACTTTAAAGAATGCAAAAGGGCCTTTAAGTGCTTATGCGATTCTTGACCAATTACGCGAAGAAGGTTTTCGCGCACCTCTCCAAGTTTATCGTGCATTAGAAAAACTCGTACAATTAAAGTGTATTCATCGCCTTGAAAGTGTAAATGCCTTTATGGTCTGTTTACATCCTGAGAAATGTCAACATGAACTTACAACTTTTATAATTTGCGAAAACTGTGGCACAGTCAATGAAATACAAAATCAAATGATTGTATCGAGTTTAAAACAAATGGTTCAAGCGATTGACTTCCAAGCACACAAAAGCACCCTAGAAGTACGAGGACTTTGTAAAAAATGCGCAACAAAGTAAGACCTCTAACTTGCAAGCTTAGTATATTTAGTATTATGTATCGAAAATTAACTGATTGTTTGAAAAGCTCTTATCGCCCTTGCATGTATATCACACTACCCCGTAGTGATAGGCTTATTATACGCGTTGGAACATAAATATTGGAAGTATAAATCATGTCCATATCTGAGACAATTTTTTCAACAAAAAACCTCGATAAAACAAAACAAAAAAAAATAATCAAGGCTCTTTTTATCGTCTTTGCACTTTTTGTACTTTGGTTTGGCTATAAGTGGATAACGCATTGGCGTTATATGCTTTCTACTGAAGATGCCTATGTGCAAGGAGATATCGCAGCTATTGCTCCGAAATTAAACGGATATATTGAAAAAATTGCGATTAAAGCCAACCAAATCGTAAAAAAGGACGATATTTTATTTTACTTAGACAATGGTGATTATCAAATCGCCTTGGATCAAACAGAAGCGCGTCTTAACACACAGAAAAAAACACTTCTACGCATTGATGCACAAATCACAGCTGCTCACAGTAGCTTAGATGATGCAAAAGCGCAAAAAGCAGCCGCTTCAGCCATCGCAACCAATGCACAACTCACCTTAAAACGTGTAACAGAACTTAAAGAGAATCGTTATGCTCCCCAATCTGATGTTGATGATGCCAAATCAGCTTATGAACAAGCTATCGCAAATGTTAACCGTGCGGACGCACAAATCGCCGCAGCACGCGCCAATATCCAAGTGCTCGAAGCACAACGAAGTGAAACAGAAAGCCAAACAAAGAGTTTAGAACTTTCTCGTGAAAAAGCACAACGTGATCTTAATTCAACCATTATACGTGCACCATTTGATGGAATTATAGGAAATTTAACAGCAAAAACGGGAGATTTTGTTGTAAATGGCCAACGCCTTGCAGCATTAGTCCCCATCCATGCACTTTATATCGAAGCAAACTATAAAGAAACACAGTTGCAAAATATTCATGCGGGACAAAAGGCTTATATTTCTGTTGATGCCTTCGAAAAGGAGGTCTTTACAGGAACAGTGCTTTCTATTTCACCCGCAACGGGTGCTGTTTTTTCTCTTCTTCCTCCACAAAACGCGACGGGTAACTTTACAAAGATTGTCCAACGTATTCCGGTACGTATTTCTATTCCAGAGGAAATCTTAAAGACCGGACATATTCGAGCAGGAATGAGTGTTTCAGTAGAAGTTGATACACGGACAAAACCACAAGATAAAAGCCTCTTATAATAACAAGTAAATGACCTCATTATTATGACATCTTCGATACCAAAGCCCATACAGTCTCAAGAGCGCATAGAAATCCGTAACATTGTGATTTTCATCGTTATGGCCTTTGGCATGTTTATGGCGATTTTGGATATACAAATCGTTGCCTCCTCTTTAGCAGAAGTTCAAGCTGGTCTTGCTGCAAGCTCTGAAGAAATTTCATGGGTTCAAACCTCCTATCTCATCGCTGAAGTCATCATGTTACCTCTTTCTGGATTTTTAGGAAGATTGCTTTCAACACGCGTTTTCTTCACCATATCAGCAGTCGGGTTTACGATTACTTCTGTTCTTTGTGCAACAGCAACATCTATTGGAGAAATGATTATCTACCGCGCGCTCCAAGGTTTTATTGGTGGTGGAATTATCCCAAGCGTTTTTGTCGCCTCTTATGTTCTTTTTCCTCCTTCCAAACGCCCAGTTGTTACCCCTATTGTTGGACTCGTCGCAACGTTAGCCCCCACTATTGGTCCAACAGTCGGCGGTTATCTCTGCCATCTCTTATCATGGCATTGGCTTTTTCTCATCAATGTGCCTTTTGGGATTATTATTTCGATTCTCGCTTGGAAATTGATTGATTTTGATAAAGCCAATCCATCTCTCATGGCTAAATTTGACTGGTTGGGGCTCATTTCTATGGCTGTTTTTCTGGGAACTTTAGAGTATGTCCTAGAAGAAGGCGCACGTCATGATTGGCTAAATGATCGGCTGATTCGGGACTTATTCATTATCATGATCTTGTCTGCCGCCCTCTTCTTCTGGCGCGCATTTACCGCAAAAGAGCCTATTGTTGATCTTACAACCTTTTCTAATTTTAATTTTTCTGCTGCATCCATTTTTTCCTTTTCTTTGGGAATAGGCCTTTATGGGCTCACATATCTTTATCCTGTCTATTTGGGCCAAATCCGTCATTATGATGCGCTCATGATTGGAGAAACATTGTTCCTTTCAGGATTTGTCATGTTATTAACGGCACCTCTTGCTGGATATCTTTCCGCACGAATGGATGCACGTTTGATGATGGCGATAGGACTTTTGGGCTTTGCAATAGGAACTTGGATGGCGAGTTCTATCACAGATAACTGGGACTTTTGGCAACTCTTTTGGCCACAAGTTTTCCGTGGTGCTTCTGTAATGTTATGTATGGTTCCTGTTAATAACATTGCCTTAGGAACACTGCCGCCAGAACGCATGCAAAATGCTTCTGGACTTTTTAATCTCACACGGAATCTGGGTGGAGCTGTAGGGCTTGCCATTATCAGCACTCTCATGACAAAACGCACAGACTTCCATTACGAACGAATAGCCGAAACGCTGAACTACGCAAACAGACAAGCAACTGAAATGCTTTCAAAGTTTACTTTATTTTTCAAGACAGAAACCTTTGATTCGTATACGCTTGCTCTTTCTCAATTGTCTGGTATGGCACGCATACAAGCAATGATTATGGCTTTTAGTGATATTTTCTTTATTATAACCATTATCTTTGGTCTTTTGACATTTATGACCATTTTTCTCAAAAAAATACCGCCCCTCATTGATTCTCCACCAAATCACTAAACTTAATTAAAATTGAAGAATGCTTTTTATCTTTATCACTTTCTTCGATTTCTTTTCACTTTATCTCTTCTCAATAGACAATATGAATCAACACGTGCTTCTAAGTGATTCTTCTGATAAAAATTTTTTTCAAGATAAACTCTTTATGCACTTTAAAATAACATCTCACATGAAAACTTATTTTAGATGATAACAAACAAAGAGCTTATTTAAACTCTTGCACACCATAAAAACGAAGCAGCTATTTTTATAAGATTTTTGATCTTTCATCATAGAGTGAAAAAAACATTAAAAGAATATTTGTTCCTGCTATTTATTTTGCAGCCTCATTTTACGACCCACTTATAAAAACTATCCTATAAGATTCTTTATGCTTCACTTTTTGTAGCAGACTTTCAGTCAATTCTTGGGATGGAAACTGTTTTGGTTGTTTTTGCACTTTTAAAACTTACAAGAATATTTATATCATCGTTTTCTTTTCTGATTTCCCATGATTGCCTTCTTTTGGAGGAGATTCATAAAAGAGACTCTCGTGATTTTTATTTAGGTCCCCATTTCCCTAATAATAACATACAGGACAAAATTTTTTGATTCTGAATACGAAAATTTGAAATAAGAAAATCATCCTATCTTCGACACTTTCATGCTTATTGCAAAACAGTTTGTTTTTATAGCAAAAAAGTAATAATGGATTTTTTTCAAAAAAGCGGATATCTACACTTTTGATTCTACAGCCGCATTTTTTTCTTTCCTAAGCCACTTCCCTTTCAGCAAGCGCTAAAATGGTATAAAATTTCTTTCTTTTTAAATAAAATTGATCAATGAATGATCACCTTCTATGCCCTACTCTTACCATGGTAAGTCCACAACTGTTGACGACAGCAAAATTTCCCTCACATCTTCAATATAAACGTCCATACACCTATTTAATCCCTCAAAAACGCACATTCGTCCATATCGAATCTACCCCCAAATACCTTAGAAAAGCTTTCGATATCTTTTTCCCGATAGTCAAGTAATCATTTCTGATATGAAAAATTTAAGCGCACAAACGAGAAGCTCTCGCTGTCAGAATACATTGATTTATCATCATAGCTTATCATCGTGCATATTATTGCATATTATAATAAGCAATCTGAATATCGTAAATAGCTTCCTATTTGAAAGCTATTCATGATAAATCAATCAAAACCATACCCTTGTGCATCAAAAACAGGAAAATATAAACTGTCTCGATACAAGATCGACTAATGCGGCCAATGATATTAAAGCTAGAAAATTTTATGATGATAGCTAACGCATCCAAAATCACTCAAGAATTTGGTTCCTTTCAATTGATGATGCGGCTTTCTAAGAACGATTCTAATGATTAAAATTAATCATCCACAACGGAGGCGTTAGTTCATATACAAAAGGTATCATATTGCAAGCGCTCTATTAAAGATATGAAAACTTATCGAAAGGAATGTATGATGCGTATGATCTTTAATCACTCATTTGAATGAGAGAGCCTATAAATGCTTTTCTTTGCTCTCAAACGTATTAATCATAACACCCTCCTTTGTGAGGTGGTTATTTAAAACAAAGCACATCATTAAAATGCTTCTTTTAAAACGTTTCAATATACTAAGATCAAAATTGAATTGAGTGAATTCAAATAACTTACATTCTAAAATCAAAACCTATTAAACAAATCAAAACGCTTTTTAGATTCATCTCAATACAATCAAAAGAAAATGCCTCTTAAACAAATGAAAAAATAATAAGCTTATAATTGTTTATAAAACATCAGTTTCAAACGTTTCTTAAAATCATCTCATTTTATGTTTCAACGTTTAAACGTTCATTTAGAGAGGTTCTCATAAGCGTATTTTCACTTTTCATTAAAACTTAATTTCTTTAAAAATCAACAGCCCCAATTTTGGGGGCATTATCTTAGAATAGAGCATTCTTTAAACAGAGTGGCTTTTTCTAAAAATTTAGAAAAAGCTCATGCCTTATGATGTTACAATGGTTTTCAATTTTACTTGCTTCTCTTTGTCTCAATAGATGTCCCCAAATTTGGGGTGACTAAAATCACTCAGTCCATATTTGGGCTCTGTGCTTTAAATATAACTTTTAAAACGTTTTTTGCTTGCTTGCGTTATGTTACTAAAAGGCTTTTGATTTCATAAGATATAAAATACCTCTTTATCGTTTTCTAAATTTTTAGAAAGCATTTTAAAAGCGATCTTGTCCTTAATCCTTTTATGCAATCTTTATAAATTAAACCTATAAGCTTATAACAGTTTCAAACGATTATTCCTTTGAAGGTTTCGCTCAAAAAAGAGCAAAACTCATACCATTCTTTAAACGTATGCAATTTATGTTACCGATAATTCCAAACAACTAAATTTTTAATAATGCGATTTGTGCCGTGATAAAAAACGTATCATAAGATTTATAAACTGTTATGAATGATAACTGCTTTTCATTTTATTTGAATGCACACATGCGTTATAATATTTACATCATGATTTAATTTTTATGGTCTATTCATACATGGCAGTCCTATATAAAAAATGGTCAAATGAATCACGTATAAATGTGTAGATTCTTAAGTGGATTCATATAAAATAATTTCACGCAAACTATTGAATTTATTGTGTTTTTTTGATATTATATGCCATCATCTGAGAAAAGAACACTACCTCAAAAAAATGAGCTTTAAATATATTCCTACGACCTTAATTGAAACGATCAAAAACAAGAAATAGCTCTATAAAAGAGCCATATAAAATAATCGCAAAGCAACGCCCCCAAACTTTGTACAAACTCTTTACTATCAACCAATATGCTCTCTCTCAATCTAGCACTGTTGAAAAATGAAATAAATACAATCTTCAAGCCACTTTATGATGCTGAAAACGTTTAGAAACTTCTCGTTCTCCACGAGCAACCAAAGTGCCATAACATCCAGAAAGATAGTGTGGTATCAGTTCCAAAGCTTGAAAACGATGCTTTTCGTAAGGACCAGGCATTGCCAAATTTTCTGTTAAGCGATTTGAAAAACCAAAACGTTGATAAAATTCAAAATCTCCTACCAATAAAATAGCGCCATATCCTAATTTTTTGGCTGTTTCAATTGCATGGCGAACTAAAATTGACCCTATTCCCATACCAGCGCATTCAGCTGCAACAGCCAAAGGTCCCAAAAGTAAAGCATGTTGTGTTTCATTTTTTTCTTTTAAAAAAGCAACATGCCAAAGACGAACACTCCCCACAAGTTCTCCAAGTGCATTTTTAACCACAAAAGAAAGCCCTTGAGCCGCTAACCGACCACGACGTAAAGCTTCTGATGATTTACGTTTACGTCCACGCCCCATTGTTGCATCAAGCAAAATTTCTCGATAAGGCTTGTCTGCTTCTTGCTCCAATAAAAGTGTAAAACATGCCCCATTTTTTGTTTGAAAATTAATCATGTTCATCTTAATGATCCATCCTCTTATAGCGCAATGACGAGCATAGCAAAAAATCTAAAAAAACCTATAGTTAAAAGGAAATATCAGATCACATACGATCGTAAAGGTTCAAAACCATTAAAGGCGACAGATGCGTAAGTTGTTGTGTAAGCTCCCGTTCCATGAATCAATATCTTATCTCCAATCGTTAGAGATAAAGGAAGCGGATAAGGTGTTTTTTCATAGAGAACATCTGCCGAATCACATGTTGGTCCAGCCAAAATACAAGGCTCCATAACCTTATCATCATGAGAGGTTTCAATAGGATAACGAATGGCTTCATCCATCGTTTCGGCAAGACCATTAAATTTCCCAATATCAAGATAAACCCATCGGACATTATCATTGTCCGCTTTTTTAGAGATCAGAACAACTTCTGTGCGAATAACACCAGCATTGCCAACCATTGCACGCCCTGGCTCAATAATCGTCTCAGGAATACGATTACCAAAATGCTTTTTTAATGAATCAAAAACTGCCGTACCATAAACTTGTTCTGTAGGAACATCTTTCAAATAACGCGTTGGAAAACCACCACCCATATTCACCAACTTCAATGAAATACCTTCTTGTTCCAAATTTTTAAAAACGATAGCAGCATCCGATAAAGCACGATCCCACGCACTCAGATCAACCTGCTGAGAGCCAACATGAAAAGAAACACCATAAGCTTGCAAACCTAATTGGTGTGCATGTTTTAACACATCAACTGCCATAGCAGGGACACAACCGAATTTGCGTGACAATGGCCACTCTGCCCCTTTTCCATCGGTAAGAACTCGGCAAAAAACACGCGCTCCTGGAGCCGCACGTGCAATTTTTTCCACTTCTTCAATACAATCAACCGCATAAAGTGAAACACCCAATGCATAGGCTTGTGCGATATCACGTTCTTTTTTAATCGTATTCCCAAAAGAAATACGCTCTGGCGTTGCCCCTGCTTTTAAAGCCATTTCAATTTCTGCAACAGAAGCCGCATCAAAAGAAGATCCTAAAGAACTTAGCAAACGCAAGATTTCAGGAGCTGGATTGGCCTTTATTGCGTAAAAAATACGAGACTGCGGCAGAGCTTTTTTAAAATTTAAATAGTTGTCACGAACAACATCAAGATCAACAATTAAGCATGGACCTTCAGAACGATGCGTTGCAAGAAAATCGCGAATACGTTGCGTTGCCATCTGCAATTCTCCTTGAGGGAATGCTCCCCCACTCTATGCTTGGACAGCCAAAACTGCCAAAAGCCAAAGGACAAAAAACACACAACAACCATCCCCATTCTGATCACAAAAAACCAGAAATTAGCATTGCATGCAGCGAAAGAACAGCGCGAAAGCCGCGTCATTCTATATTTATCTGCCTTTTTGATTGGAGTTGAGAAAACCACTTCCGCACTGAAGGCAATGAGGTGTGCCTCTATAGTTATCCCAGCATTTGTATGGCTGGAAGACACCAGAAAGGCCCGCACCGTCGTTGCTTCAAGATGTCCTCATTCTTACAATTGGCTGTAAGAATGACTGGAGCGGTTAGTTCCAGGTACCGTACCGGTTGACCTCACCATTTGAGAACCAGCGGACACCCACAGGCACGTGCGACTTTGGGCAAGAATTCCTATAAAACGAATCCTTTCTCATTTCAATGATTTTTTTAATTTTAAGCATTTTTTAATTCTTAAAGAAAATATGATGCGAAAAAGCAACATTCCCCTCCACCAGATAAAGCCATCCAACCACTTTCATAGGATCATTCCCCTACACCATCTGCGCAACATAAATTACTGTCTTTCTTTAAAAGTGCCTCTTTTTTCAGCTTCCCTATGCAGTTTTCAAACATCATCCATGTCCATGGAAAATACCGTACTCACCTCATTAATTTATAATTTGATAATTTTGCCCCTAAACAAGAATCCCAGCGTAAAATGCTTTTATTTCCCCCTCTCTTATAATGAATCAATCAAAATCATATCTCTTGCACATCACAAGTATAAAACAGCATAACGGTTGAAAAAAGAGTAGAATACCTCTTATAAATCCTTTCAAAAGTAAGGAATACCAACATTAGAATCTAAGAATATCCTGACTGAAGCAGCTTCATCTTTAAAAATAATGATATCCTTGCCCCCAAACAAAGTACTATTATCTTGCTCATTGATATCCTAAAAAAACATCCGTGTTTCCAACGTCCATTTCACCGCATCCTTAAGCAAGATACCATGCAAAATCCCCCGCAGCTGGTATGGTATAACTCAACTGCATATTCATCTTCTTTATATTTATGAAATTATAAACAAACGCCCCCATTCTATCTGCTAACGCCTACTATTTCAGAAACACCGACATTGAGATGTACCATATTATCTTAAATGTTTTTCGCCACACATCACTCCCGCATGTAGTGTACAAATGAATGGGATTAATATGATTCGCCAGCATCCAGTCTGAAAGAAGTAAATTTCACAATATTCAAATATTTTAAAAAACTAAATTATCATTATAAATCAATATAATATATTTAAATTCTGAAATTATAATCACCTATCATCATTCTATTTCTCTTAAACCTTACAGCTGCTTTTTCATCTTCTCTTAAGTGAGTCATTTATTCATTCACACGCTTTTCCCTTAAGCTACAGATCTGCCTCCACTATAATGAAACGAAGAGACAGCCTAATTTGGGAAGAGTATGAAATTTCAAACCCTGTAGCCATTTTTACCATCATTTTTTCATTCAGCTTTACGGTTTTCAAAAGCATCTAAAGCAATGCCTTTTAAATCACGAAAATTAAGCATTACCTCACGCTTTTGTTTATCGCTTCTTTAATGGAATCACGTCCCTCATACAAAACAGAATACCCCAAACGGAATAGGCTTGGCTTGTATCTTCACGTGCTTTCTTTAAAGAAACTTTTCTTAAAGTGCTAGAATCCATTTCACACCAGCAAACGTAAATGATATAATGGTCCCCCCATAGCATAATATAAAATCTATTGGCCCCCACCATCTCTAGGCTTCATAAAAGAGCAAGCCGATCATCATCACACACTTAGCCTCCAATGTTGCGACAGCCCTTGATATTTGAGACGCCTCATAAAAGACATGTCTTTCTTGTATCGTTTTACGCCACGCGACTTTCCCCGCTATCATGTGGAAAAGATATGGTTTTGATTGATTCAATCACAAAAACAGACCTGGAATGAGAGAATCTTCACGATATTGAGATCTCTTATTCAACATGTAAACAGTCAATTATTATAAATCAATGTGCTAAACTGGTAGTAAACGACTTTTCCATTTTAAAATGAAAGTATTTGCACTACTCAATCCCATAAAATTTAAGAAGAGCGAACGATTATAATGATTACTTATAAATCAAATAATTTAACGTAAACAAAAAGACCGAACAATATCCGGTCTTATAAAACTTTTTCTAAGAGATCAAAAACCTCTTCTCTCTTCAATTTAAGAAAAAAACGCTAAAATTTAAAGCCCTAGACGACGATATTCTTACGTCCCTTGATGAGAATCAATTGCACGTAACTTCAACAATTGGAACTGCCTATGACGCTCACGAAAACGCTCTCTATCAGCTTCACTACGTGTGTTATAACAAGCCTCACAGGAAACACCTTCCTCATAATGAGGTGACAATTTGCTTTCAGCATTCAGAGGAGAACGACACGCACGACAGAGTTCGCGTCCACATTCTTCAAGACCATGTTGAACAGAAACACGCTCATCAAAAACAAAGCATTCTCCCCACCATAAACTTTCCTCTTTTGGAATTTTTTCTAAATATTTTAAAATCCCTCCTTTTAAATGGTACACTTGCTCATAACCAAGTTCACGAACATAAGCTGTTGATTTTTCACACCGAATACCGCCTGTACAAAACATAGCAATTTTCTTTTTTCTCTTTAAATCAGCTTCATGTTGACGCACCCATTCAGGAAATTCGCGAAATGTTTTAATCTGCGGATCAATCGCTCCTTGAAAACTCCCAATGGCATATTCATAATCATTCCGTGTATCGATCAAAATTGTCTCTTCATCTTGAATAAGAGCATTCCAATCTTCAGGGTCCACATAAGTACCAACAACTTTTAGCGGATCAACCCCTTCAACCCCCATTGTTACAATTTCTTTTTTCAACCGTACTTTCATGCGATGAAAAGGCATTTTTGATGCCCATGAATATTTAATCTCCGGTGTTTGAAACGCTGGCTCAGCCGTAATAAAATCCACCAACGCCTCAATCGCTTCACAAGAACCAGCAACAGTTCCATTAATTCCCTCTTGTGCTAAAAGCAGGGTCCCTTTGATATCCTTTGCTTGACATAAATCCTGCAAAGGCTTTTGTAATTGACGATAATGCTTCAAATCTGCAAAGCAATAAAGTGCAGCAACTTTAAAATTCTTTTCCATGTATTTTGCCATAACGCGCGTTTCATTCAATTTCAAGATCTATTCACGTACTCTTTAACATATTGTGCTTAATCAAACGATATAAACAATATCATTTCCAAAAAGAAAGAATATCATGTGTCAAAAAAGAGAAAAGCTTTTATTATATCTCCAAGGACAAACTGTGATACCTGTTTTGCTCATTGACAATATACAAAGTGCTATACCCTTAGCACGTGCCCTTGTCAAAGGTGGATTAAAAACAATTGAGATCACCTTGCGAACACCAAACGCCCTCCAAGCAATTAAGGCAATTACACAAGAAGTCCCTGAAGCAATTGTTGGAGCCGGAACAATTCTCAACACAACACACTACGAACAAGCTGAACAAGCTGGAGCAAAATTTATTGTAAGCCCCGGATTATCCAATGAAGTAATCAATTGTGCAAAAAATAGTGAAATTCCCCTTCTTCCTGGTGCAATGACCCCAAGCGAACTCATGCAAGCATTAGATAAAGGCTATTCATATCTTAAATTTTTCCCAGCTGAAGCCGCTGGAAGCCTTGCCTTCATCCAATCCTTAGCATCTCCTTTCTCTGAAATCTTCTTTTGCCCTACAGGTGGTATAACACAAAAAAGTTCTATACAATGGCTCCAACTTCCTAATGTCTTTTGCGTTGGCGGTTCTTGGATAGCGCCTCAACAGCTCATTGCAACAAAGGATTGGGATTCGATTAGTGCATTAGCGCATACTGCATCACAACTTTCCTCTCTCAAAAAAAGCGCACTCGACAACTTGAAGTTGCGGAAACATTATTAGTCCCTTCAACAAGACCAAAACCTTCACACATCCTTGTGCAATCTTTTAACACCTGCCATGGAACCACAAATCATCACCCACTCTCCATAGCAATCGTAATACGCCCCATATGCTCGGGGGGGGGCACGAGTCGTCATAGGGTAAAATTTCAACTGTTGTGCATATGTCCCAATAAGTGGATCTTGTTGCAAAGAACAAACAAGATCTTTTGCATAAGTCAACTCATTCTTTTCACGTGTTGTTTGAATAAGAATAACTTCTAAAAATTTCTCATAAGTGTCAGGATCACGAATAAGGCTTGCAAAAGGAGCAATCCTCGTACCGGTTGGAAGAAGATTAGGTCAGTTGTTGCAAAAAAACCAACCCCCACCATCACTCTACAAAAGCACGCTCTACGACATAAGTTGCGGGAGCATTATTGGCCCCTTCAACAAGACCAAAGCTTTCACACATCCTTGCACAATCTTTTAACATGGCCATGGAACCACAAATCATCACCCGATCTTCATCAGGATGAATTTTGGGCAGACCGGTTGTTTCAAAAAAGCAGCCACTCTCCATAACAGTCGTAATACGTCCCATATGCTCAGAAGATTCACGAGTGGTCATAGGGTAAAATTTCAACTGTTGTGCATATGTCCCAATAAGTGGATCTTGTTGCAAAGAACAAACAAGATCTTTTGCATAAGTCAACTCATTCTTTTCACGTGTTGTTTGAATAAGAATAACTTCTGAAAATTTCTCATAAGTGTCAGGATCACGAATAAGGCTTGCAAAAGGAGCAACTCCTGTACCAGTTGAAAGAAGATAAAGGCGTTTCCCAGGAATAAGAGCATCAAGAACCAGCGTTCCTGTAGATTTTTTACGCATGAGAACTGTATCACCGATTTTAATTTTTTGCAGATGCTCGGTTAATGGCCCGCCTGGAACTTTTATCGAAAAAAACTCAAGCTGTTCATCCCAAAAGGGGCTTGCAATCGAATAAGCACGATAAATCGGCTTTTCTGCATTTGGCAAACCAATCATAACAAATTCACCTGAACGAAAACGAAAACTTTCTGGACGATTCAAGCGAAATTTAAATAACCGATCGGTATAGTGACAAACCTCTTGAACAGTAAGAGCGAATACATTCGCAGGAATCGGAAAATCTGCAACGCTGCTGATGTTTGACGGAACATTGGTAGCAGACGTATTCATACTCTTCCCCATATCTTTATTGAACGTTAAATTTAGAATCCCTAATGTGGTATAGTCCTTGTATAATCATCTGCCAACAATTTTCTTAAATCAAAAGCCTTAAGATTAACACCTTTGTGTCAAATTTAATCCAATGAGAAAAATACGAATACACCTCAACCCCAAAGAAAAATAAAAACATTGGATATTAAACAATCACCACACTCTTTTCTGCTTTAACACATAATGCAATATGAGACATTATAATGCGACAGCACTCTTTCTCTTTGCAAAAATTATAACCGAAAACCTTAAAATTAAGAGAGAAAAAACTTCTGTGGATTGAACGACAAGCGCACAACTCCCCAACAAAATTTCCAGCATTACATCTATTTGTTTTCCTTACTAACCTTTTCTCACAATGTTCTTTCAGTCAATAAATGAGTCTAATGCTCTCTATGATCGATAAAATTAATTTCAATGAGAACCAACCAAAAGATAGAAAGCCAATATTGAATACCCAATCCATCTTGAAAACAAATAATATCCAAATCCACGGCTTTTAATGGATCAGCAAGTGTTTACATACTCTTTACCCATTTGATAAAAATAACTTTAAGTGCATGAGATAACGCTCCAAATTGCACATACGAGTGATCGCTCACCTCCGTGGAAAAAGGCTTGTAAGCCATTGCTTATAATTTATTACTTGAGAGTAGACAATTTATCATTTTGCATTCTCTTGCAATAAATAAGCCATGTCTGTTTATGAGCCCTCCCACAATAACAGCATGATATTGCGCTCTTCAAAAGAATACAATAAATTATGCTTTATTTTTTTAATATGCCTTAACAAGAGAAAATAAGTAAAAATCAAAAGTCTATGTTTCACAAGTTATCAGAAAATACCGTGTTGCTAACAACACAAATAAAACTAAAATATCTCTTAGATCCAAAGTACCATTTTAGATAAAAAATGGCTTTCATGGTACATAATTCAGTATGAGAAGCTTATGATTTTGACCGCAGCAAACAGTATCTTTTCCTATATCATAAGAAACCTCTGTGAAATAACTAAAGAAAAAAGCCATACTCACGAACCAAGATAAGATTTTAAAATGAACAAATCCGTTAATGATGAAATAAAGACATCACTCTATACAGCTGTAGCCACCATTGATGTCAGTGCCATTGTTGCCAATTATATCACTTTAGCCAAACGTGTAGCGCCAACAGAATGTTCAGCCGTTGTAAAAGCAAATGCCTATGGGCTAGGAGCGCACAAAATTGCTCCGGCCCTTTATCAAGCGGGGTGTCGTACTTTTTTTGTCGCCCAAATCAGAGAAGCATTGCACTTAAAAAGCATTTTACCATCCAATGTCATGATTGCTCTTCTTAACGGGCTTCCACACTTAGCAGAAGAGTTTGTTGCACAGTCTGGTATTGTGCCTGTTCTGAACTCTTGGAATGCCATTGAAAATTGGCAAAAAATTTGTCAAAAAAAAGATAAAAAATTTCCCGCAATTGTTCAAATCGATACCCATATGAATCGATTGGGACTTGATCAAAAAGAATTACAAAAACTCATCAAACGCCCTACAATTTTTGAAAACGCAAACATAAAATATATTCTCAGTCACCTTGCTAACGGAGAAGATAATACCCACCCATCAAATGATGCCCAATTAACCTCTTTCAAAACAATCCTTGCGCAACTGCCGCCTTGTAGAGCTTCCTTTGCCAATTCTGGAGGTATTTTTTTAGGCTCGGATTTTTATTTTGATCTTGTTCGCCCCGGTATTGCACTGTACGGAAGCGACCCTTCAGGAAAACACGCATCCCTTCTAAAACCTGTTTTAAGACTTGAAGCCCAAGTTCTTCAAAACCGTGTTGTTGATATAGGCACACCTGTTGGTTATGGAGAAACTTTTATTACCAGCAGACCAAGCACTCTTGCAACCATTTCTATTGGCTATGCAGATGGTTGGCTGCGTGCTCTTTCGAATAAGGGAACCGTTTATTTCAATGGATATAAACTTCCCATGGTTGGGCGCGTTTCTATGGATTCTATTATTGTAGATACAACCGATCTTGATCAAAAACCTCAAACAGGTGACTGGATTGAACTCATTGGACCCCATCAAACACTTGAAAAGGTGGCTACAGACGCCAACACCCTTCCCAATGAAATTCTAACATCTCTTGGATCACGCTATAGATACATTTACACATGAAAGACTTTTTAAACAAATAAACTGATAAAAATCATTATCTTAAAAAATCAGAAAGCTTTACCGAAAGATTTTACAACAATTAATCGCATAAAATGATCATGAGACACCGCATATTCACAAGTTCCCCCAATAGACAAGTTGATAGGCTATTTTATAAAAGTGGACTTCACCCAAAACACAAAAATTAAACCTCTTTTTCACATAAATTAACGGAAAAGAATTCATTGCCAAGTTTTTAAAATGAATGCCCAATTTGGTCAAAATATTCATTCTCTACATATGGAACAAAACAGCCAATCTCGTAAGTTTCTCTCGTTTTTAGCCTTTTTCCCTCGTTCATCGTGAAGCAATCAAAGTTATTTGCTTGCATGCCGTAAACTAGACTGTATAAAAATCGTTTAATAAGGAAATAAATACTTCTTATAAATCATCCCAAATCCCAAGGGTTTTATACCATTAAGCACTCTCGCGAAGTGTGTGAAAGCAGTATATGATGATGCCGGATTACGCCTTCACAAGCATAAAGATGGGATACCCAATAGATTTGTACGATATACCCTTCACGAACCGCCGTCGCAAAATAAGATTGGAAGCGAAAGGTCTCTTTAAAACAAAGTGGATTAACAACCCAAATATATTCTGTTTGGGGCATTCTATTTTACATGAGGGTCGTGACCTCATTAAAGAACACAATAAACAAAAGCATGAGGCAATGTGGAAGCTCCATTATTAAAAAACATTATTTTAGATGCTTTTGAAATCTGTAAAGCTAAATTAAAAGGAGATGACGAACTGGAGATTGATTTTTACCTTTACAGCTTTTACATTTTTCCAAAATGAAATTGTCTTCTAGTTTTAAAGATTACGCCAACAGAGAGACGCAATCCCCTCGCCCTCATCTGGCATAAAAAAGCTGGAACTTGCTCATAAAGCTCTTTTTCTCTTCAATCTCTGGCTCAAATATGCTGCTGTGTTAGATTTGGATGTGGATTGATAGGCAACAGCTAAAGCATACGCACTCTCAGGAAAATAATGCCATAAAGTCAAAAAATAACCTGCAATGAACTGGAAAGATATCCCGTTGTTTTACAAGAGGCTCTGTAAAAAGCAACCATGATAGCATTTGGCTTTGCGTTTACCTATTCTTACAGGGTTTCGTACATATTTTTGCGTCATATTCATAAAGAGCAGATTGAAGAGAAATATTGAGACAATTCTTGGCTCGAAATCTTAGCTCGAAAATATGAAAGACTGACGAGATGCGACAACAGGATTTCGCCTGCCTTTCTTATCAAAAGCACTCAAATTGATTTTATTCTTTCTGCAATGGGTCATGTGGGCTCCTTGGTAAGAGTAGTATCACAACCAACGCAATAAACTGGCCCCTGTCCCCATAAGTTTCGCTTTCGTTTATGTGGATTGTCTGACTAGAAACAACTGATGTGCCTCATCACTAAAACTAAATCATACGATAAAAGACAAAGGAGAGCATAGCTATCGCCTATATACCACAGCTTTTTTATCAACTTTTTCGATTTTGCTCATGTTATAAAAATAAGGGAAAATTCTAGAAAACAGATAAATAGCGCTAGAGTAACATGATCAATAAGTACAAAACCCACACAAAATGTGTGGGCTTTTTTTACGCAAATAAACAAATTGAATATATATTTTTATTTAATAGCTATTCCCCAATGGTGGACACGAACAAATAAGCATTCTGTCTCCTGCAACATTATCAATACGTGATACAGGAGGCCAATATTTATTGGCTGGATCAAGGGAGCTATTGGGAAAAGCAGCTTCTTGTCGCGAATAGGGTCGCGCCCAAGCATCATCTAAAGT
This sequence comes from Bartonella tribocorum CIP 105476, assembly GCF_000196435.1. Lineage (NCBI taxonomy): Bacteria > Pseudomonadati > Pseudomonadota > Alphaproteobacteria > Hyphomicrobiales > Bartonellaceae > Bartonella > Bartonella tribocorum. The sequence goes on from NC_010161.1 coordinate 1,874,898, forward strand.
ATCTGCGACTGTATGAGGGGCATTCACCAATGGATTATTGTCTTTTGGCCAAACCCCGTTCCCAACCTTTTTGGCTTCTTCAGCAATAGAGAGTAATGCATCACAAAGTCGATCAATCTCTGCTTTTGGTTCTGATTCCGTTGGCTCAATCATCAAAGTTCCCGGAACAGGAAACGACATTGTTGGCGCATGGAATCCATAATCAATGAGACGTTTTGCAATATCATCAACACTCACCCCATACTGATCTTTCAACACACGTGTATCCACAATACATTCATGAGCAACACGTCCATGTTTGCCTCGATAAAGAATAGAATAAGCCGATGAAAGACGTGCAGCAATATAATTAGCATTTAAAATGGCTATTTGTGTTGCATACTTTAAGCCATCAGCACCCATCATTCGAATATACATCCACGTAATTGCGAGAATAGAGGCACTTCCATAAGGAGCAGCCGACACCGCATGGGTTGTGCCATCTTGTTCATGCCCTGGTAAAAAGGACGTAAGATGCGCTGCAACGCCAATTGGCCCCATACCAGGACCACCCCCTCCATGAGGAATAGCAAATGTTTTATGAAGATTCATATGACAAACATCAGCACCAATATCGGCGGGACGCGCAAGCCCCACAAGTGCATTGAGATTAGCACCATCAAAATAAACTTGTCCGCCATTTTCATGAATAATAGAACAAATCTCCTTAATGCTTTCCTCATAAACACCATGGGTTGAAGGATAAGTAATCATGAGAGCAGCCAATTTATCCTTATGCAATTGCGCTTTCATTTTGAGATCATCCACATCAACATCGCCATCGCTTAAACATTTTACGACAACGACTTCCATTCCTGCCATATGCGCCGAAGCTGGATTGGTACCGTGTGCAGACGCTGGAATAAGACAAACTGTCCGTTGATGTTCACCCCGTGAGTGGTAATAGCGTCGGATAGCCAAAAGCCCCGCATATTCACCTTGAGCACCAGAATTTGGTTGAAAAGAGACTTGCGCAAATCCTGTAATTTCACACAACCACGCATTTAATTGATTGATCATCTCCAAATAACCCGCCGCATCCTCTTGTGAAACAAACGGGTGTATATTGGCCATGCTCGCCCAACTCACAGGCATCAATTCAGCCGCTGCATTAAGCTTCATGGTACAAGAACCAAGAGGGATCATCGCCCGATCCAGCGCCAAATCTTTGTCTGCCAAACGACGCAAAAAGCGCATCATATCTGTCTCTGAATGAACCGCATGAAAAAAGGGCTGAGAAAGAAAAGCAGCATCCCGTTCTTTGCCAAAGAGTCGTGGAGAAACCTGATCAACCAGTTGTGCCCCCAAAAGCTTTGCTAAAGCACAAGCATCTTCTTCTGTCGACAATTCATCAAAATTGATTGCAATGGTGTCATCATCAAAAATACGAACAAGGCGTCCATTCATCTTGGCTTGACGCGCAATCTCTTGCGCTTTTCCCTTTACAACCACGCTGACACAATCAAAAAAAGACTCTGCTTCACAAGAAACACCTGCCGCCTCTAAACCAGCAACAAAACGACATGTTAAATGATGAATCCGCTGCGCAATTTCTTGTAAACCCTTTGGCCCATGCCAAACCGCATAAGCGGTTGCCATATTAGCCAACAAAGCCTGCGCTGTACAAATATTTGAGGTCGCTTTATCGCGCCGAATATGTTGTTCACGTGTTTGCAAAGCTAAACGAAAACCAACACGCCCTTCTGTATCCACAGATTGACCAACAATACGCCCTGGAATAAGACGCGTGAGTGCCTCACTAACCGCAAGGTAACCAGCATGCGGACCACCAAACCCCATTGGGACGCCATAACGCTGCATAGAACCAACAACAATATCCGCCCCCCATTTTGCCGGTGCTTCCATAAGAGTAAGCGCTAAAGGATCAGCCACAACAATAACCAGTGCTCCGTTTGACTTTGCTTCTTTTATGATCTCACTGTAATCATGAAAAGAACCTTTTGTATCGGGCCAAGAGAGAACAATTGCCGCTGTATCAGAACAAATTTCCCTCTCACGGCTAATTCGAATGCCTTGTGTTTCAGCACGCGTTTGCACAACACTCAAAGTCTGAGGATGCAAAAGACTCTGGAGAGAAATTTTTGTTTTTTTCTCACGGAAAAAGCGAAAAGCAAGAGCATTGGCTTCCGCTAAAGCGGTTGCTTCATCAAGAAGGGAAGCAGCAGCAACAGGCAAACCTGTTAGTTCACTAATCAAAGTCTGAAAATAAAACAGAAGCTCTAAACGACCTTGACTAATTTCTGCTTGATAAGGCGTATAAGCGGTATACCAAGCTGGATTTTCAAACAGATTTCGTAAAATAACCGGAGGCACATAAGTTCCATGATATCCTTGCCCAATAAAACTTTTATGCACACAATTACGCTCCATCATTTTGGAGAGTTCTTCTAAGGCTTGGTTTTCACTTGCAGCCTTGGGAAGGTTTAGTGAACGTCCCAAATGGATAGAGCTTGGAACCGCTTGAGAAATGAGAGTGTCAACACAATCAAGCTCTAAAACATCAAGCATTTTTTGTGTTTCATCAGGACGAGGCCCAATATGTCGAGAAGAAAAAGAACGCTCGATCATCACACTCATCCAATCAAAGCCTTATAAGCATCTTCATCCAACAACTCTTCCAGTTGTGTTTCATCCTGCAATGTCATTTTCCATAACCAGCCTTCTGTTTCGGCTTTTTGGTTTACCAGTTCAGGATTATCAGTGAGTGCCTCATTGATTTCGACCACTTCACCATCAAGAGGAGAATAAACATCTGAAGCTGCTTTAACGGATTCCACAACAGCCGCCGCCTCCCCTTTGGAAAGTTTTGTCCCACTTTGTGGTAAATCAACAAAAACCAAATCGCCTAATTGCTCTTGCGCATAATGTGTAACCCCAACAGTCACCATTTGTCCGTCAACGCTAAGCCATTCGTGGTCTTGTGTAAAATAAGTTTTAGACATAAAAAATCATCCTTTAAAATAACGTTGTTCAACAAAGGGAAGTGAATGAACTGAGAGTGCAATCTTTTTTCCTCGCAGTTCTGTAAAAACTTCTGTTCCTTCAACTTTATACGCGATAGGGACGTACCCCATCGCAACAGGACCATCAAAAGAAGGACCAAAACCGCCTGACGTTACCACGCCAATCTCCTTGCCCTGATCATCGAGAAGCACCGCACCGGCACGAATAGGTTGGCGCGTTTGCGGTTTTAATCCAACACGACAACGCGCAGGTCCTTTTTGCAGGGCTTCAAGAAAAGCCTTTGCACCGTAAAATTGTGCTTTTTCTCGAACACCTTTAGGAACAGCCCATGTTAGAGCCGCATCAATAGGCGTCGTATCAGGGGTAATATCATTTCCATGCAAACACAACCCTGCTTCCAACCGTAAGCTATCGCGTGCGGCAAGTCCAATCCACTCAACACGAGAATCACTCAGTAATTTTTCAGCCAACGCATGCGCATGCCCTATGGGGACAGCAATTTCAAAACCATCCTCTCCCGTATACCCAGAACGCGTTATAAACCAATCTTGTTGTGGTTCGAATCCCTGCATAAAGAACAATTCATTTCCTGGTAAATCCGCATCAGCAAGAACAGCAGCCGCTTCAGGACCTTGAAGAGCAAGCAATACCCTTTCAAGAGCAATCACGTGACATTCAAAATCAACAGCACGCTTTTCCAATTCTACAAAATCAGCCTGAGCATTCCCCGCATTGGCGACCAACATAAAACGGTCCTCTTCCAAACGTGTAATGATAAGGTCATCAAGAATACCCGCCTGCTCATTAAGCAAATAATTATACCGTGATTGCCCAATCTTTAAAGCTGCTGCATCAATAGGAAAAGCATAGGATAAAAATTCCACGGCTTGTGCCCCTTCAACGGCAATCAATTTCATATGAGAAATATCAAAAAGTCCTGCATATGCACGCGTATGAAGATGCTCTTTCAAAACGCCAAGAGGATAAGTTAAAGGCATATTCCACCCTGCAAAAGCACCAAATTTTGCTCCTGCCTTTTCATGCAGATCATATAAAGGAAGTGTTTTTAAAAAAGATGTTTCTTGTTCTGTGCCCATAATAACTCCAAAGCTGCGCTAACACCCACACAATATGGACGTCTCTGCACCCCTCTGTCATCAACCTGAGAGACTCGCGAAAAGACCTTTCGCTTACACCTTCGGCGCGGGCTCTCCCGACTTTCCAGATCTGCCTTCTTCCTTTTACGGTCCTTAAAGCCTGAGAGATTATGGGCTATTTCCCCTTCGGCGGCACTGCGAAAATTTGCAATCTGCACTCTCCCGCAAAAGAATGAAAGAAACGATAACGCTCTTTCCAGCATGATTTAATCTATAACCTATCTTTATCGCACTGTCATTAGTAAAGTGATAAACAGGCTCTCATTTTAAAACTTGCATAAGCTGCTTCAAAAGATTTATAATAGTATCCTTTTGAAGCTTACAAAAATTGTAAGAAACACATTTTAAAAAATTTAAGACAAAAATCAAAGGCTATAGACAAAAATGCCCCTTGAAAATCATGCAAAACGTCACACACTAAAAAGATCGCAAAGCAATGTTCTTTTTTGTGCAATTCAACCTTAACGATAGGGTTTCATATTCTTTTAAGAATAAGGAGTTCAAGTATTTTATAGGTATGATTTTAATGCACAAGAAGTGGATTTTTTGCTTTCTCAATAGTGTCATAAAATGCAATGATTGACAGACTAAAATTACCGAATAAAGGTCACAACATACTCATGAAAGCTGGTAATATCTCCTATAACTGCGAAAATGATCTTCCAAAACAAATTGCTCTTTTCCCTTTAGAAGGTGCACTTTTGCTGCCCGGTGGTTTTTTATCCCTCAACATTTTTGAACCAGAATCGCTTGAAATGGTTGAAAATGTTATGGTATCGGACCGTCTATTGGGTATTATTCAACCCCTTTCATCCGGTGCGGACCGCTTTTCTAAACAACTTTATAAAACAGGCTGTATAGGGCGCATTACAAACTACAGTGAAACAGGCAATGGACAATTGTTCATTATATTACAAGGTGTTTGCCGTTTCACCTTAAAACAAGAATTGACAAATACAAAGTCCTATCGAACAGCTCTCATCCAATCAAACATAAAAGACTTACAAGAACTCGATATTGAAGAAAGCATTAATCGAGAAAGCTTACTCGACGTTGTTGAGAAATATCTGACCATACATGAAATGGAATATAATTGGAGCAGTATCATAGAAGCCCCTACACCTATATTGGTGAATGCTTTTTCAGCTCTTATCCCCTTTACACCAGCAGAAAAACAAGCTCTCCTTGAAGCTCCAGATATCAAAAGCCGAGCCCAAACTCTTCTTGCATTAACAGAACGCTCACTGATGAAACAAACAGGAACAGATTACCGTTTAAACTAATGAACGTAAAAACATGAAAAAAATGACGACAGATCCCAAAATGCTCGAATTGCTTGTCTGCCCAATGACAAAAGGCACGCTCTCTTTCAACCGCAAAACACAAGAGCTTATTTCTCTCAAAGCCAAACTCGCCTATCCTATTCGTGATGGCGTTCCCATTATGCTTGCTTCAGAAGCACGCCCTTTGCAAAACGATGAAAAAATAACGCATAAAAAATAAAAAATCCTCGTTCATTTTTTCTGGAACAAGCTATTAGCAATCACTGCTTTATGAAAAGCTCTCTTGTGCTCATGCAATCTTTTAAAAAACTGATCCATGCCACGCCAGGACCAACATTCTCTCTTTACCAACACCCAATATTATCGTTACGCTAAAAAGTCTTTTTGCTTTTGCAAGCCGAAAACAAGCTTCCGTTTCTATACAAAAGAGATGGATAATGGATAAAAGTCATAGAGTTACAATTTAAAATATCCCCCATAATAATCACCAAGAAATTATCCAAAATCCCATCAAAATAAAAAGAGGCATTGCAACAGTTGCATGTAAATTTTGCAAAAAGCAATCAAAACAACTTCTATAGCTCTGGTTGACGATTAAAAGCAATTGCCTTATGAATAAAGCTTGTGTTTTTGGTCATATACGCGACGATTAATAGGGCTTGAAAGCCCTAAAATCATGTATAAAATGAACCCGCTTTGCGGACATCTCTGAGTTCCGGGGATTCTTGTTATGTCCAAGTACTTTAAGCACTAAAAGCAAGAGGCTGACTCGGTTTCAGCACTTCCAGATCCCGGAATGCCAATGCGAGGGCGCTCGCGACCAGTGGAAACATAAGTACAAACTAAACATCCACATTTTCATGACATTTCCATAGGTTAAAAAATGCGCTTTATTTGCTTGGAATAAGCAATTTGAATTTCGATTGACGATTGAAAATAATTCTCTTATGAATAAAACTTGTGTTTTTGGTCGTGTACGCGACGATCAATAGGGCCTGGAAGCCCTAACATCGAACGCAGAACAAATCTGCTTTGCGGATATCCCGGAGTTTCCGGGGGCTCTTGTTATGTCCAAGTGCTTTCAGCACTAAAAGCAAGAGGCTGATTCGATGTCAGCACTTCCAGACCCCGGATACTAATGCGAGGGCGCTCGCACCCATTGGGGGCTTTAAGTGCAAAAAGTGCAAACTAAAAATCCACATTTTTACGATATTTCTTTGGGCAAGAAAATTCGCTTCAAAAGAAAAATCATGGGGATTTCTCAAAAACAATTGGGAAATCATTTGGGGGTAACATTCCAACAAATACAAAAATATGAAAAAGGTTTAAATCGCGTAAGTGCAAGATGTTTGCAGGAAATTGCTGATAGACTCGATGTTCCCATTTCCTTCTTTTATGCCGATAGCGCACAAAAAGAAAATAGCCTCTGTTATTATGATGACCAAATATCGAGTAAAGAAGAGTATTTACTTTTGAAAAACTTCAGAATCCTTACTCGTAAAAAACAAAAGGCAATCTTGCAATTGATTTCTGATGAAAAAAACAGCCTCTTATTTTCATGAATTTACGGAAAAGAAATCAATGTGTTGAATAACATTGAAAAGCATTTTCAACTGTCTCCCCTAAAGGACAAAAATTTCTATCTGATCTGGAAACAGCCTGAGTAGAAATCTTTGTCTTTGGAGAGGGAGGGAAGAGATCAAATAATTGAACACTGAACAAATAAAAGATAAAAAATCTTCCAACGCGATGCATCATACCATCTTTTAAAAATTAAAGAACGTGAAGAGAAACAATTGACAGAAGATAAAAAATTCACTTAAGTGCACTCTCAAAGAGATGAAGACTTCGCATAAAATATTCAATTTTTTCAATTCTGAAAGATTAAAAAAGACCGAATTATTTGAAATAAAACTAATTTATTGTGCGAACGATTATGATTGATGTGCAAAAAATGAGATTGTTGAAGATATAATTTAATGATGTTCCTTGACCAACTCACTCTCTCCTGAGTATAGCGCGGGGAATAAACGTGGAGAGACACGAAGGAGTATAGAAAATGAGTTTTAAAGTTGCAATTGTCGGCGCAACAGGAAATGTCGGTCGTGAAATGCTCACAATTTTAGAAGAGCGTGGTTTTCCTGCACACGAAATTGTCCCTCTGGCTTCACGACGCTCATTAGGGCAAGAAGTCTCTTATGGGGATAAAACTTTAAAAGTAAAAGCACTGGATACTTATGATTTCTCTGACACAGATTTGTGTCTTATGTCTGCGGGGGGAAGCATTTCCAAAGAATATGCCCCTAAAATCGCTGCTGCCGGCTGTGTCGTTATCGACAATTCCTCCACGTGGCGCTATGATGCCAATGTTCCGTTGATTGTCCCTGAAGTCAATGCACAAGCTGTAACTGCCTTTTCTAAGCGTAATATTATAGCCAATCCCAATTGTTCAACCATTCAACTGGTCTTAGCTTTAAAACCTCTCCATGATGCTGCCACCATTAAACGGGTTGTTGTCTCTACATATCAATCGGTTTCTGGAGCTGGTAAAGAGGGAATGGACGAACTGTTCGAACAATCACGCGCAGTGTTTGTTGCAGATCCAATTACATCAAAAAAATTCACAAAGCGCATTGCCTTTAATGTCATTCCCCATATCGATATTTTCATGGAAGATGGTTATACAAAAGAAGAATGGAAAATGACGGCTGAAACGAAAAAAATTCTTGATCCCAAAATTAAATTAACAGCTACTGCGGTTCGGGTTCCTGTCTTTATCAGTCATGCAGAAGCGGTCCATGTTGAATTTGAAAAACCACTCAGCGTATCTGAAGCACAAGAGCTTCTCCGCGATGCCCCCGGTTGTCAGCTTATCGATAAACACGAAGATGGTGGCTATACCACACCTTATGAATGTACGGGAGAAGATGACACCTTTATTAGCCGCGTTCGTGAAGATATCACCGTTGAAAATGGTTTAGCTTTCTGGGTTGTCGCTGATAATTTAAGAAAAGGAGCCGCATTAAATGCCGTTCAAATTGCTGAATTGCTCATTTCTCTTAATTTGATAAAGCCTAAATCGGCAAATTAACCATTTCTCTATCCGAAAGAATGAACAGCTAAAGAGCCGGTCTGTCAAAAAGTCTGGCTTCTCTTCAAAAAAAATCTTCCCCTACTGTGGATTTATATCATCACCCTAAAGGACAGATTCAGGACATTGATAAATTCTACTCGTTAAATATCCTTGAATACCTTGCCACCTTAAAGAACGCAGATCTCTATCTACACTGCTCTTGTACACAATCGCACTTTGTTAACGCGTTTGCACCAATCACCGCCTTGATGCCGCCTTACGACACAACAGTAACAAGGAAAAAAAGCCCTGGCCAGTCTACAAAAAATACCGCTTTTCTTAAGCAAATTCCATCAAACATTATCCTAAAGGACAGTATCTCGAGGCGTTGATAAACTGGATTTGACCCTGAATATTCTTAACTCTCGCCACCTTAAGTTAACCCTCGCCGCCTTGATACCATTTTACAGTACAATAGGATCAGCAGCATAAAGCATTTTCTTCTTTATGCTGCCATTTTTTTGTCATCTCTCTTTTTTGTCATCCCTCTCGTGAGATTGACTTTATCCTTATCGAGCAGGATAGGTCACAACGCGGTAACGCGTTTCATTGCGTTCAAAATTTTTGTCATTAACCTTATCCGGAAAGAAGGGATTATAAGCATTGACGTGCTTTACAGAAACGCCTTGTGCTTTTGGAGATGGATTTAAAATTGTCCGTTCATCCCTTTTTTTGACACCTGTGGCATCGATAATCACATCGGTTCTGTACAGTTTTTGCATGTTTTTGCGTGTTTTTTGCATCACCGGAAGCGCCTTAAAGTCAGAAACAGCCTGTTTTACTTTTTCTTTTGGCGATTTTATTTCTTTTGGCGATTTTATAATGGCGTTTGATTTTGCAGACATCTTCTTCAAAGAATTTACGGGCATCTTTTTAAAAGCAACGGTGGGAACATTGTTGACATTGACATAACGTGCAGATGCCCAGCCAATTTTTCCACTATAACCAAGCGAACACCAAGTTTTATTGGATAGACAGCCATAAATTTGTACTTTTGCTCCCATTGGAACCATTGCGATCACTTTATAAGCTGTCGCAGGGCCTGTGCGTAAAGACACCTGACCTGATGCAACACGGGCAACTGTTCCAGCAATGGTTCCAGCTTGTGCATGAAAAGCAGTCATTGCCACCCCTGACGCTCCTAAAGCCCATAAAGTCATCATTGTTGATAAAAATCTCTTTCTTAACATTATTTTTTCCTCTCTAACATGTGAAGGGCAAAATATTCGCCTTTGCAAAATTTGCCGCGTTTAAATCTAATACTCACCGATCTTTCTTTTCCCCCAAAGCCCCTAATCCCATTGCAACAAAATCTCTCTTTGTTCCCTCCACCCCTCTACACGAACACGGTCTTTTGATCTTGATTGCACAGTCTATTCCTTATGAATTAACAGCGAAAACATTATCCGATTGCTTGACTCTTCAATCAATCGCCTCTTAAAGAAGTTTTTAAAGTGTCATTGGTTCCCTCAACAAAGGATGATATTTCTCCAAAACTGCCGAAAATGGAGAGAAAAAGAATACTCTTTTTTTAAATAAAAGTGATTGAATATTCTCTAAAGCTTGTATAGGCTCAGATTTTCTTAAAAAAATACAGAGTATATTGAAGATTCCCTCAAAAAATCTCTTATAAAAGAAAGTTAAGAGCACATGACATTAAATTTTTTTTCTCGTAGTCGTCTTAGAGGATTATTTCTCTCTCTCTTGGCACTTTTTTTGTCTACTGCTTTTTCCATGGCTGCAGACAAAACAAAAATCAAACTCGGTATTATGGAGGGACGGGATGCGATTATCTGGAAAGTTGCTGCTGAACAAGCTAAAAAAAATGGTTTAGATATTGAACTTGTTTATTTTTCTGATTACGCTTTGCCCAACGACGCAGTTAACGCAGGAGAGATCGATGCCAATGCTTTTCAGCACGCCCCTTATCTTAATGAACAAATGAAACAACGTGGCTATAAACTTTCAATTGTCGGCTATACATTTATTGCTCCAATCGGTATTTATTCACACAAAATCAAAGACTTAAAAGATCTGCATGATGGTGCACATGTTGGTATTCCTAATGACCCATCAAATGGTGGGAGAGCCTTACTTCTTCTCAATTCTTTAGGTCTCATTAAATTAAAAGATCCTCATAATATTCTCGCATCTCCCCTTGATATTATTGAAAATCCTAAAAACCTGCAAATTCGTGAACTCGATGCCGGTATGTTAGGCCGTGCAATTGACGATTTTGATATTGCAATTGTAAACACAAACTGGGCTATTGTTTCTGGATTAAACTTCGAAAAAGATGTAGTTGCATGGGAGAGCGCAAAAAATAATCCTTATGATAATATCATCGTTGTACGCACGAGCGAAAAAGATAAACCATGGGTAAAAAAATTAGTTGCCGCTTACAACAATGAACTTATCCGTGCAAAAATCAAAGAGGTTTTTGGTACAACAGCCCAAACATCTTGGTAATTATGCCAAACATCCCGGTAATCGTGAATGGAAAAACCTACTCTTATCTCCTTAAAAAACATCAGCCGTTGTTTTAACAAAACGGCTGGTGTTCCGGTGATTAATAATCTCTCTTTAAATATCCATGCTGGTGAAATCCTTGGCATTATCGGGCGCAGTGGAGCAGGAAAATCAACACTTATTCGCTGTTTAAATGGGTTAGAGAAAATTGATGCAGGGTCAATTTTTTTTGAAGGTGTTGATATTTCAAATCTATCAGAGATAGAATGGGCGCCTTATCGACAACGGATTGGAATGATTTTTCAACATTTCAATCTTCTCTCATCACAAAATATTCTTGATAACATTGCATTGCCCCTTAAATTAAGTGGTGTCAGTAAAAAACAACGCCACAAACGCGCCCTTGAACTGATTGAATTGGTTGGGTTATATGGGAAAGAATATTGTTATCCGGCACAATTATCCGGAGGGCAAAAACAAAGGGTTGGCATTGCCCGTGCTCTAGCCGCTAATCCTAAAATATTGTTATCCGATGAAGCAACTTCTGCTCTTGATCCTGAAACAACACAATCTATTCTAGAGCTCCTTGCGAATATTAACAAACACCTCAATCTCACGATTGTGCTCATTACCCATGAAATGGAAGTTGTACGCACCATAGCGCATCGCGTCGTTGTTCTTAATCAAGGACAGATTGTAGAAGAAGGACGTGTGAAAGACATTTTTACATCACCGCAAGATGATACAACTATCGCCATGCTCAAGCTTGTCACGCCACAACTTCCTGAAAAATTTGCAAAAAATCTCAAACCAATCGGGCGAGAAGCTGTCATTGAAATCAATATCGCTGGTGAAATTGCCCAGCAACCTTTTCTTCATCTGCTAGAAAATGAGAGTGGTTTAAAAGCACGTATTTTGCATGGTGGTATTGATACCGTTCAAGATGAAACCATTGGGCGACTCTTCTTGGCTCTTCCTGGAGAAGATAAAGAAGCTTTAGACAAAGCTGTTCAATGGTTAACGAAAAAAGGACGATATTGTGAGGTACTAGGTTATGTTTAATGTTCTCACGCATGAACTTCCCCAAGCTGTTATTGATACAATATTGATGGCACTTAGTGCATCTTTTATGGCATTTATTATAGGGCTTCCCCTTGGTCTTCTTCTTCATACAACAGCACGTGGAGGGATTTTTGCCTCATCTCTCATCAATCGCCCTTTAAGCATGATCATTGACAGTATTCGTGCTATTCCCTTTATTATTCTTGCATTTTATCTTCTTCCCGTTACGCGTATCGTTGTAGGAAAAGGAATAGGAATGCCTGCTGTAATTTTTATACTGACCATTTCAGCCATTCCTTTTTATGCACGCATGGCCGAACTCTCTTTTAAAACCGTTGAAAACGGCCTCATTGAAGCTATCCGCTCTATGGGTGCAAGCCGTCTTCAAATTATCAGACATGTTCTTATTCCTGAAGCTCTCCCTAGCCTAATTACAGGTTTTACAGTCATGGTCATTTCTCTCATAGGCGCCACCTCACTTGCCGGATATCTTGGTGGAGGCGGTTTAGGAGACATGGCAATCCGCTATGGCTATCAACGTTATAATACCTTCATCATGACCGTCGTCATTATCCTTTTGATTGTGCTCAATATTACAACCCAATGGATTTCCGATAAAATCGTACAAAAACTTGATAAAACAAAGCACTAAAAGACTTAGAATTTCACGAGCTTGCATTATCATTCTCTTTGCCACTTCCAAAGTGCAACACCTCGCAAGTGAAACACCCCTTGGTAATCGAAAACGCTCATAAGAGATTAGGAGCTTTTTTCTTAAACAGTTTTTATCTTTCTCCATCCGTCTGTAACCAAGCAAATAGTTTTAATGACTTCACTGTAAAAACGAGATGAAATGAGAGATCTTACAGCATTCAAAACTCTCTCTCCATAAAACGATAAATTATCATGTTAAATCACTCTCTTGATCATGATCTGATCGCAACTTAGACAAGATATTGATTTATAGTGATAATATAGCGTTATTCATATTGAATGAGAACACCGAATATCGTCAGATCTTTCATTTCAAAGCTCTCCATGTTGAATCAATCAAAATCGCCTGCACATTACAAATGGGATTAGCGTGTGGATAAAAAACTATTAAGAAAGGACTAAAAATGGCTCTTATGAACCGTCTTAAGAAAAGTCTGTCGCAATGGGAGCTGGCAAATATAACGATGGTACCGACTTGTTACTTCATAAACGTAAAGATGGGGGCTCAATGGCTTTATCGTTATACCATTCACGGGCACCGTCACGAAATGGGCTTGGATGCCTTGAGAAATGTTTCTTTTAAAAAAGCCAGTGAACGAGCAACCCAATAGCGTTCTGTTTTGCATGAGAGGCGTGACTCCATTAGCAACACCCCATCAAAACAATCGAACAGACAAAACAATCTGCTATCGCTATCAAGGCTATAACACCTCCACCATAATTATGATTGATCACTCTTAATGTATGATTGTTGTCTCCCAAAGTGTTTGATCAAAAATAGCAATCTCTTGCCAATCCATTGCTGGTCTATTAATGGTTTTATGACGTTGTTTTATTTTTTAAACAAAGTTTGTTCTTTAACTTTCTACTTATAAATCAAAATCTAAACCAAATACAACAGCCTATTTTAGAGACATATTGAGTTGGATAAAAGCTTTAAACACTGTTCCTTCTTTTATATGCCAAAGTGCAAGAGAACTTATTGCATATCTATCAAGCATAATTTCTAAAATGGGAAAACTGCCTAATTTTGGAAAAATATTAAAGGCGTAAAGGTGCAAACCAATTTTCATCTTTACCATCATTCTTTAGTTCGGCATGAAGGTTTTCAAAAGCGTCTAAAGCCATATTCTTTAAATAATGGAGATTACGCATTGCCTCACACTTTTTGTTTATCACGTTCTTTAAATGGGGCCCCCCTGCTTGTAAAAACAGAATGTCCCAAACGAAATAGACCTCGCGTCGCATATTCATGCGCTTATTTTAAAGAGGCATCAAAGCCCTCAAGCTCATTTCGCGATAGTATCCGTGAATGGTATAATATTCAATTCATTGAGACGCCATCTTTACACTTCATAAAAACGTAAACCGGCACATCATACACTTTGCCAAATCCCAGTGTTGTAAACCACCCCTTAACACTCGAGACAGTTCGGTATACCTTTCTTGTACAGCTTCACTCCATACAGATTTGACCGCTTTTAAACATGCAAATGAGTGGTTTTAATTATTTCAACATGAAAATAAATTTAGAATGAAAGCATCTTACGATATTCTAGCCTCGCATTCCGGATGAATGACACGATAAAACAATACATTCTCAATGCTATATCGAAGAAAATTCTAATAAAATTGTAGGAAAATCCTTATAAAATAAAGTACTCAAATAATTTTAAAGGTTGGAAAATTTTTCGCCCAGCACAGCAACAATAAGCCATTGAGCCGTAAGGGCTGGTTTTTTTAATTTTTCTACCTCCACTGTCACCCCATAATGGAAAACCACGCGACCAGAAGGGCGAATTTCGGCATCATCTAACAAAAAACGCGCACGCACCCGAGCTCCCGTTTTCACAGGACTCATAAAACGTACTTTATCGAAACCATAATTAATTCCCATTGCAGCTCCTTCTAACTCTGGAAGAGCTTCATAAGCAAGTGTAGACAAAAGCGATAATGTTAAAAAGCCATGAGCAATCGTTCCCCTAAAAGGTGTCTTTTTGGCTTTTTCCTCATCAACGTGTATCCATTGATGATCATCCGTAGCGCCTGCAAATTGATTAATCATATCCTGTGTAACAAGACGCCACTCCGATAATCCTATTTCTTTTCCAATAAAAGTAGCAACATCTTGTACTGCGATTTTTTGCTGCATAACGCTATTCCCATTTTATTTGATAAAAACAACCACCCCTCTTGCTTTTATAAAACCCATTGATTAGAGCATCAAGAATAAAAGATTAATTAATTGTCTTAAAAACAAATACACCGTATGAATAAGAAACCTTTTTTAACAGAATAGTTTTCAAATGGGAAAAAAGAATGGCAAGCAATGTGAACCTAACAGGTTTAGCGCATGATTTGAAGCAACGTGCAGAAAACCATCCCCCCATTCGTATTGGACTGATTGGTTGTGGTGAAATGGGCACAGATTTATTATCAAGTATTGCGCATATGGAGGGGATAACAGTCGCCGCCGTCGCCACGAGAACACCGTCACGTATTTTTGATGCTGCAACACTTGCCTATGGCGAAGAAGGACATGTCTGTGAAGTTGAAAATGCGCATGCCCTCACACAAAGCATTGAAAAAGGTTTGATTGCAGCAACAGACGATATTGACCTTGTTTTGCGCCATGAACAAATTGATATTATCGTTGATGCAACTGGTTATCCTGAAGCAGGAGCAGAAATTGGCTTTAAAGCGCTTGAAAACAACAAACATCTTGTCATGATGAATGTTGAAGCCGATGTTACGATTGGCGCGTATCTGAAACATGAAGCAGAAAAAAGAGGCCTTATTTATACCCTTGGTGCTGGTGATGAACCGACTTCCTGCATGGAACTCATCGAATTTGTTTCAGCTCTTGGGCATAAAATTGTTGCAGCGGGGAAGGGAAAAAATAATCCTCTCCTCTTTGATGCCACACCCGATGCTTACGAAGAAGAAGCACTCCGCCGTAATATGAATGTGCGCATGTTGGTTGAATTTATTGATGGTTCCAAAACAATGGTTGAAATGGCAGCAATTGCCAATGCCACTGGACTTCTCCCCGATTGCCCAGGAATGCACGGCCCCCAAGCAGCACTGCAAGATTTAAACAAAGTCCTTATCCCAAAACAAGATGGAGGCATCTTGCAACAATATGGTGTGGTGGATTATTCAATAGGTCAAGGTGTTTCCCCAGGGGTCTTTGTCATTGCAGAAATAGCACACCCACGTTTACGCGAGCGTATGGAAGATTTAAAAATTGGTCAGGGACCTTATTTCACCTTTCACCGCCCCTATCATTTAACAGCCATGGAAGTTCCCCTCACCTGCGCACGCGTTATGCTGTATGGCAAAAAAGATATGGTTCCCCTTAGCCATCCCGTAGTAGAAGTCTGTGCTGTTGCTAAAAAAGATTTACACCCAGGTGATCAGTTAGACTTCATCGGTCTTTATAGTTATCGCGCTTGGATCATGAATATTGCAGAAGCACGCGCTCACCACGCCATTCCTTGTGGTCTTTTAGAAAAAGCAACAGTAACAGCTGCAATTAAAAAAAATGAACTCATTACAGTGCATAATACGGCTATTCGTGAAGATCAATGGATTGCGCGTCTTCGTGCCAAACAAGACCTTTTACTTCATTGCCCTTCTCTCGGCTGATCTATAAATATCCTCTTCTTATCCTAAAAAATTCATTGCTTTACAAGACAACGCATTGATTTATAATGATAATCTATCATTATTCATATTGAATGAGAATCCCAAATAACGTAAGATTCTCTCATTTAAAATCTTCTTATCTTGAATCAATCAAAACCATTCACTTGCACATTACAAGCGGAGCTGGTGTGTGGATAAAAATCGTATAAGAAAAGACTAAAAATGGCTCTTATGAACCGCCTTAAGTGCTAAAGACTGTCACACATTAGAGGCTGGCAAAGTGTGTGATGGTGCCAGCTTGTTATTTCATAAGCGTAAAGATGGAGGTGCTCAATGGATTGCCGTTATACCTATTCATGATCACCACCATGCAATGAAATCGGCTGCCTTAAGAGATGTTTCTTTAAGGAACAATATTCCTTTTCTATATGAAAGTAACGCATAAAAAATAAACGCATTCTGGATTAAGAATACTTCCTTCGTGAAGATTCCGTGAATTGCAAATCTTTATATCAAACAAGACCTTATACTTGCCCTCTCCCTCATCTATCCCCTCCTTATCACCTTACTTAACAGCATCCTTTCCTTAGGCAACAGAACAACCCAGAATGTACTTGTATTGCAAATTCAAGTGTCTGTTTTAATAAAAATATTTTCCAACGCCGCGCATCAGCACCTCTCTCTCACAAGAAAGCCTGTAAATACTATAAAACCTCTCCATGAAATAATATTAAGATTTATTATATATCTCTATCTTTACGCCATAAAGATAAAAACCGGCATCATCGTTTTATTTTCCCATTCCCAATATACGATAGCCCTTGAGCCTTAGAAATAATTCATGAGAGAATTTTTACTTTTTTCTTAAAGAGTTGTTACCCATACAAGAATGCACCTTGTGATAGGAAAAAAATTCTTTTGATGGATTCAACATGAACAGACTTGCAATGATAAATATTTATAAAGCAATAAATTTATTTTTAATTTAATATATTAATTTATAATGATAATTTATCATAAACTACTTGTTAGAAGAGAAAATACAGAACTTTTGTTTTATCTCTTCTTGTTTTTTATTTTACAATATAAGAAATATTTTAAAAAGGATACATATAGCTTTGATGAATAACCTTTATATAAAAGTAGCAAAACAATATGAAAAGGCTGATAAAGAGGATGAAAATACTAGCCTTACAACAAGAAAATGGCCATAAACTGTAAAAAGTCAGGTTACCCCATTTTGAAAATGAAAAACATTAATTGCAAGGTGTTGAACTTTAATAACATCAACAAAAGATACGTTTAGTATTAATAATAGTGATTTTTTTCATTCAATACAGTATAAATAACTTCAAATAGTGATTTTTTCAAAATAATGAAGTGAACGAAAAACGCATCGACAAATTCAATGAATCTTCTACTAAGATCAGTATTCTCCTAAAGTGTACATAACATTCCTAAAATAGAGACAACAGCACCAACTATATCGCCACAACATAAAGAAGCAAGAAGTGATACAATACCTATCCCACCCCAAAAAGCTGAACCTGAATATGCAGAAACTTTTTCAGCCCTTCCAAAAGCAACGCTATCTTGTTCCTCAACACCGTAAATGATAGCGCTATCCACCACTTTAATAACTACATTGTTTTCTGCTGTAGAAACAATAACTGCCGTACTTTCTTGAAATTGATTTTTCACAAAACTTGCATTCCCCTCTATAATCTGTACAAAAAAAAGAATAAGTAGTGTAAAAGTAAATGAACATACACGATTTTTAAATATTTTAAACATAGCTTTCTTTGCTCCTCTTTTTCTTTGCAGAAAAAGTTAAATAATATTCATATATATAAAAATAAATAACACAATATGATATATTGTCTTTAGTTGCAAGACAATATATAATACATTATGTATTACATGTAAAGTGAAAAATATAATTTAAATTAAAAAAAATAAACACTGATGAATTAAAAATAATAATAGAAGTTTTTTTTAATATCATACTTGAGAAAAGTTATTTGAAAATAACTATAAATCCTAGCGAAAACAATTGCGTATAGTCTCATATTATGAATAATAATTTTATTAAAGTTATAATATATCAATAGTCTCTATATTCCATTATCACTATTTAAAGGTTTAAAAATTTGTTAAAATAAAAGATAGATTGTTATTTTTTCATAATAATAATTTATCAAATTCTGTATAAAAATAAATTTTAAAACGGTATAATATTAAAAATATGAAAATATAATAATACTTGTCGAGATACGAGAATGATGGAATAGTGTCTTGAAGATCCTTTATTACATCACTCATCGAATCTGCAAAGTTTTCTATCGGACACATCAAGAATAAAATTGGCTATCAAGTAAAAATAGCGATCTAAAACAAATATATCATCATAAATACGTCTCTTAAAATGGAGGACTATTTTTAAAACAATTACAAATTGTCAAAGAGCTATGAAAATCTCTATTTTCAAACAGAAAATACATTAACAAAATGAGTTTCACTTTTTATTAATATATAAAACATCTCATAGCACCTTTACAAAGATCATATAGCTCCCCCTATTTCGTATAGTATAAAACATTGAAAATTTTGATTTTCAAAATTAACAAAACGCACTTATAAAATAAATTGACCTCTCAGATTTACAAAAATATTATAAGAAAAATTGGAGTGATAAAAAACTACCTAAAACCAAATACAAAAATAGTCATAAAAAATGAGAGCATTCCCCAAAATAATGAAAAAAAACTTTCTTGCTTAACTTTCATAAAAGTTATTTTATTTGTTTCTATAGTAGTATAAATCAAATTCATATCTATATTTTTATTAAATATATTTTCTTTTTGATGATTAAAAAATATTTTACTTTGAAATAAATCTTTATCAAGATTTATATGACTCTCTGCAGTTTGTGCAAAAAAAAGAATGAATGCTATAAAAATATAGAAATAAAACTTATTTTTAAATATTTTAAACATAAATTTATGTTACAATATTATTTTTTTAAATAAAAGAGTAAAATAATAATAAAATTTGAAAAATTAAAAAAACATTATTTTATAGTTATTATTATACTTTAAAATTATATATTATTATTTAATGAAAGTATCATTAAAACTTGAATAAAAATTGATCAAATATTTTCAGTAAAATTGATAAAGAAAACTATTAGAAAGTCGTATTTTGAAGAACAAGCTTCAAGATAAGTATATTGAAAATATAGCTCTTGAAACCTGATATTAAATAATAAATTGATCAACCACTCATCTTAAAAGCGAGGGACTGATTGATAATCATAATATATCGTTTTATATGTTGAATACAAAGCCTGACGATTATAATTTTCTCTTAATTTAAACGCTGTTTATTTGAATCAATAAAATTTATTTGCTTGCAGATGACAAACGAAAGTGGTGTGTAGGTAAAAAACTTGAAGAAAAAATATAACTTTTGAGGTATTTTAAGAACCAAATGCTGTTGTAAAAATGCGAGTTGATAAAACGTACGATGGCGCCCCCCTTTTACCTCAATAAGTATAAGGATGATCGTGTAGAATGGTTTTGTTATGTATGTAGATTTACCATTATACCATTCACGAACAGCATAGACAAATAGGCTTGGATACCTGATGTTTCTTTAAAACAAGCGATGTCCAACACAAAATGGGGTTCTGTTTATCATGGTTTCAACGGTTTTTCTTTTTTATCATCTTATAAGCTCTTCAAGCTCTCTGTAATTTTGCAACGATGCCTATGAATAGCATAAGAGTAAATTCATTGAGCACCACCATCTTTACGCTTAATAAAAGAGCAAGCAGGCAGCACCATCACACACTTTGCCATTACCCAATGTTGCAAACCAACCCGTAGTACTTGATAAGGGTCATAAGAGGCATACCTTTCTTGCATAGTTTCACGCCATACAGCTAATCCGCCCACATAACTAATCCATTTGTGCTGTGCAAGAGGCATGTTTTTATTGACTCAACATGGAACAGATTTAAGATAAGAAAAATTTTATGATATTTGAGACTCTCATTCAAAACACTCTTTACAAATCAATATATTGTCATTATGCGATTTTACCTCACATAAATTCTTCTCATTATATTCATGTTTCTCATGAATACTAAAATGTGTTAAACCCCTGTTCAAAGTAAAATGAGTGAACAAACATTTCTATTCTTTTATAGATGTTTATGTAAACTTGAATTAAAAACGTAAGAATCCTAATTGAAACCAAAGTCTGTGTCCTCGTAGCCTTTGCTACAACACAAATGCTTTGGTTATCCTCGCTCCATAACAGAAAGAAGAATATTAAACTTCATCTAAACTTACCTTTTAAGACACAATGAAAAAAATATTTTTCATTCCATGATGTGTAAGTATTTAAACTTCCTAAATATTGGCTTATCAAAAATAAAAAGACGCATCAAAAACGCTTACAAAAGAGACCTATCTTTAGAAGGGGCACCGCATATTACATCAAAAACTGTGTTAGCTTCCCTTAATAAAACCTTCACTATTTTTCATAAAGCTCTCATTTTTAGAACATCCCCAAAAACACCTATTTGCGTTTCTCTTATAGATAGATTAATAGTGATAGCACCTTTGATCACTTTGTCTGTGTTAACTTCTCTTTTGGGCAATAATTTATGGTATCTAACACGCCTTTTCTCGCTCTTTTACCTTTGGGAGCGCACGAATATCACGGAGAGCACCTTCCCTTTGAAACCGACTGGATTATTGCTGAAGCTTTTTCAAAAGCCCTCATTTTACAAACAAAAGAACAATTTCATATCGCCCTTTTACCGGTTGAAAAAATTGGCTATTCTGTAGAACATATGGATGTTATAGGCACACAAACTCTTACCTTTTCTGATGCGATTAAGCGCTGGATAAAGATTGGTGAAAACTGCTATCACAAAGGGATCAAACGTCTTCTTCTTCTCAATGCTCACGGAGGCAATTCACCTTTAATGAACATTGTTATCACCGAATTGAGAAGGCGCCTTTCCATGCTCGCTGTCGCAACAAGCTGGAGCCGTTTTGGTTTGCCACAAGGTCTGATAGAGCCTGCTCAACAGCATCTTGATATCCATGGAGGTTTTATTGAAACCTCTCTCATGCTCTATTTAGCGCCAGAAAAAGTCCATATGGAAAAGGCAGCAAACTTTCATAATAAACAAGCCGATATGATTGCCAATTATCGCTATTTACGCGCTTATGGTCCCCATGCCTTTGGCTGGACAATGCGAGATCTCAACACGCACGGTGCAGCAGGAAATGCAAGCAAAGCAACACCACAAGCCGGTGAAGCAATCTTTTCTCATGTTCTGTCTCAGCTTCGTGATTTACTTGATGATATCAATCGATTTAACATAAACACATGGCGATAAAGAACAATAAAAGGTCCCCTCATGGAAACGACACCTCCCCAAAAACTTCCTGTTACAGTTCTCACGGGCTATCTTGGTGCAGGGAAAACCACCCTTCTCAACCGCATTCTCAGTGAAAATCATGGTAAACGTTATGCCGTCATTGTCAATGAATTTGGTGAAATTGGAATTGATAATGACCTGATCATTGAATCCGATGAAGAAATTTATGAAATGAATAACGGCTGTGTTTGCTGCACCGTGCGCGGTGATCTCATTCGCATTCTGGAAAGTCTGATGCAACGCTCCCATCGATTTGATGCAATTATTATAGAAACAACAGGGCTTGCTGACCCCATTCCTGTTGCACAAACCTTTTTCATGGATGATACTGTCCATGAAAAAACAGCTCTCGACAGTGTCATAGCGGTCGTTGATGCAAAACATTTTCCCTCTCAACTGAAAAAAAGTCGTGAAGTTGAAGAGCAAATTGCTTTCGCAGACATTATTCTTTTAAATAAGATTGATCTCGTCACAGCACAAGAACGTGCCCATGCTGAATCTCTTATTCTTGCCATTAATCCTCGCGCCATACTCTATACAACACAGCGCACCAATATTCCTCTTGATAAACTCCTCAATTGTGGTTTCTTTGATCTCCAACGCGCTTTAGACCATGAGCCTCATTTTCTTGATCACGAGCATACAGATCAACATGGAGATCATGTGTGTGATCCCGATTGCCATCATGACCATCATCATCACACATCGAGCATTCATGATATTACCGTCACTTCTATAAGTTTAAAAACAGGAGCCCTGCAACCAGAAAAGTTTTTCCCTTGGATCCAACAGGTTACGCAGCAACAAGGACCAGATATCTTGCGTCTTAAAGGCATTATTGCCTTTCAAGGAGATGATGATCGTTATGTCATTCAAGGCATTCATATGTTTCTTGAGGGACAACATCAACGCCCATGGCGTGAAGATGAAAAACGAGAAAGCCGCCTTGTTTTTATCGGACGCTGTCTTGATGCTGAAAAGTTAAAAACTGGTTTTGAAAATTGCGCATAAGCATAAAATGAGTGACAATGCCAAACATTATCCATTATGATCTCCAAAGTTACTGCCTTTCCTGTGGTTTTATAGGCAACAAACCAGCCTTTGTTTCCGTAGAAGGTTTGATTGTTTTTTTAACCCCAACCCCACAAACCTTTGAAGTTCACAAAGGAATAATTTCAAGTCATTTTTCCCATGACAATACCGCGATCATCACAGGAGGAGAAGATGGAAAAGTCTGTCAAACAAGAGCTGATGGTCACACAGAACTTCTCAGTCAAAAAGAACGCAAATGGATAAATAACGTTGCTTTTGGTCCCCAAAAAGCTTTTGCCTTTTCCGCCTCACGTCTCACATTTGTACATGTTGGAAAAGAACGACAAGAGTTTACGTATGAGCGCAGTATAGAAGGATTGGCTTTTGCCCCAAAAGGTTTACGACTTGCGGTTGCCCATTACAATGGCGTTACGCTTCATTGGCTCTCAACGCAAACATCTCCCACCACATTGGTATGGAAAGGCGCTCATTGTGGCGTCACCTTTTCACCAGACAACCGCTATGTCATTTCCACGATGCAAGAAAACGCCTTGCACGGCTGGCGTCTTACCGATCATCAACATTTACGCATGAGTGGTTACCCAAGCAAAGTCAAAAGTTGGTCTTGGAGTGCAAAAGGAAAATGGCTCGCAACATCAGGTGCTTCTGCAGCAATTGTTTGGCCCTTTCATACAAAAGACGGCCCCATGGGAAAAACACCCTTAGAACTTGGAACACGAGCAAATGCACTTGTTAGCACCGTTTCATGCCATCCAAGCAAAGAAATTGTAGCGATAGGCTTCAATGATGGAATGATTTTAGCGGCACATTTTCGTGATGGAAAAGAAGTCATTCTAAAAGGTTATGGGAAAAGCGCTATCTCAGCACTCAGCTGGGATCAAACAGGGCAAAACCTCACCTTCGGCAGCGAAAATGGTGAATGTGGTGTGATCAATATCACTGATTAAACCAAGTACCAACAAGTACAACCATCACCGATAAACACACACAATCTTCTAGAAATCTCAGCCCCGCACATCTCTAGAGCTTGCAGAAATCCTAAACACCTTCCCCAAAAATCTCTCAAAAAGTCTCTAAAATTTTTATAATCATGAAGTCTTCCATCTTCCTAATCTCCCCGCTTTAGACAAGAAAAGACCTTAAACATGTTTTAACCTCTTGGTATCATTCCTCCGTACAAAAATACTATACCTATAAGACCGCACCACCCCATTGCCTATAAAGCCCCCTCCCTCTATAATAATCTATGCTATGAGTTGCACACACCCATAAAAACACTTTTCTTAGAATTTGAGCAAAATATAGCTTACATTATTATCGAAAAAACTTATTTATTCCTACGATCAGAAGAAGGGAACTCAACATTATTTTTTTAAATAAAAATTTTTGACCTCCACCCCACACCTCAAGGGACGGAATTCTCAACTAATTCTGATTTACAATTCGACTTCTTGTCTCAACATATCCAGTTGATTTATAAAGAATATTCATTGTTTTACATATCGAATGAAAGCCCTTCAAATTGTAAAATTCTCTTATTTCAAATCTGTTTATATTGAATGAACAGAAACCTTTTGCTTGCACATTGCAAACAGGGAAACCGTATCAATACAAAACATTGAAAAAATGACTAAAAATACTTCTTACGAACACTTTTGAGAGCTAAAGTCACCGCAATATTGAAGCTGGAAAATAGAATGATGATACCCACTTATTACAGCAATAAAAATAATCTATATAAAATTACTCTTGGCATCTATCATTTGTAAAAAAAACACTCCTAAAAACACGATAAAGCCTTCTTTACTTTTTATGATAATCTGACCTCAAGTGCTCTCTGTCTTTTCTAAAAAAAACAAGTATCTCTCTAAAATTCTCAAGTAAATTTCCTAAAAAAGAAAACAAAAATATGCATATTGATGGATATAAACGTGAATGCAGTTTATATTTTTGTATAAAATTATATTTTTATCTAAAATAAAATTCAAAAGATACATAAAGATCATAAGCCTTAAACTTGCGATCTATAAAAAGTAATAAAGCAACGAACAAACATAACCATAAAAACTCTTAAAAAAATACCTAAAAACCAGCTCTCTTCAACTTTATATTAACAAAGCAACCATCAATACCGCCTCTTTTGAGAGATTAGTCCACAAGCATTCAAGCCTCTCACATTCACTATAAAATCTGTTTTTCATCTCATAACATCAAAAATTTTAGAAAAACTCTTCATCACAGATGAAGAAAGTCTATAACGAGCATTTTCAATCTATAAATCAAAAAAATCATTTATTGTAACCTTTTATATCAAAAAATAACTATATTGATGAAGCAAAATGAATTTTAACATAGTAAAAGGCAGTAAAACTTCTGCCTTTCATCATAGTTTATGTATAGCTAAAAAAGATGACGCAATCCGGCAGAGAAATGCGCTCCGGAAAAACCAACTTTCTTCAACCTATGTTGATAAGTAACATCTCCATGAAGAGAAAGTTTTGAAGAAAGACGCGCATCAAACCCAAGCCCTGCCTCCAAAGAAGAGCCAAAAGAACCTAACTGGAAATCGTTTTTAAAAGAAACAAATTGCTTATCTTCAAAACTATGCAAATAAGAAAGCTTACTATAAAAAGAAACCTCACGTCCCTTTTCGGAAATACCTAGCGTCTTGCTTAAACGCCCACCAACACGCCCCATCCATTGATGAAATTTTCCTAAATCAACATCAAGATTATCAACATCAAGCGCTTGATGAAATTGAAGATACTGATAAACAATCTGAACCTGCGGATCAAAAACAACGCCTTTATCGCCTATTGCAAACGTTCTACCACTCGTTAAAGAACCACTAAACTGTTTCCCCTTTAATGCAACAACTTTGCCTCGTGCAAGGGTCAAAACATCACCCTTAAAAAGGCCATACGATAACACCCCATCCATATAAAAACCGGTATCATGCTGCAAACTTCCATAAGCCCCAACAGACCATTTATGAAATGCGCTTTTTTTGCTTTGTTCAACATTCTGAGGGTGTAGAGAAAGGTTTCCATAGTTTCCCAAAGCCCCAAAGAATGTACGCGTATATAAACTCTCAATCTCATTTAACAAAACACCTGCTTGAAATGCATTATAATCGAGCTCAGCGCCATAGCCATATTCAAAAGCAGATAAATTGGAAGCATAATGATGGCTCCCCCCATAAGCACGCAGAAAAAAGGCTGTGTTTTCATCTTCTTTCCAAGAAGAGTGAAAAACACCCCGCATTGTCTCCAACTTTTTATTTTGCGTAGTCATATCCATCAAACCCGCATGGAATAAAGCATTTGGCAAAAGAAGATAAGTAGGCAATTGCGGAACAACGGCTCTAATACCTAGCTCAGGCTGAACATCAAGCGGCATAGGGAGATTAGAGGAAGGTTTCAAAGCATCAGAGGACGTAGAAGGCTTTGGTTCAACAGCATCAGAAGGAGGAGAAACAGGATCAGAATCCGTAGCTGAAGGAACAACCGGAACAGGTGGCTCAGATGGCAACGATGTAGGAAGTGAATCGGGAAGTAGAGGATCAACAGGATCAGAGGATGCAGAAGAAGGCGGGGAAGATATAAACGACGTAGAAAGCAAATCGGGAGATGGAGGATCAACAGGAGCGGAGGACTCAGAAAAAGGTGAGTCAGACATAAACGACGTAGAAAGTGGATCGGGAGGTGGAGGGTCAACAGGAGCGGAGGACTCAGAAAAAGGTGAGTCAGACATAAACGACGTAGAAAGTGGATCGGGAGGTGGAGGATCAACAGGAGCGGAGGACTCAGAAGAAGGCGAGTCAGACATCAACAACGTAGGAAGAGGATCGGGAGGTGGAGAGTCTACAGGATAAGATAATGAAAACGGAGAAGGTTTACCAAATGGACCATTATAAGAACCTAATCTAGAAGAAATATAGATACCTTCAAGACGAAAATCCCAAAAATCCCCCTCACCTTCCACTAATCTTTGCGTAGCATTCGCTTCTCCAAAGGGCGAACCTGGACCATAACCACGAATACGATATTGATAAGGAAAACCCTTCACCGTAGTATAATCATCATAACCATTGGCGAGTCGAAAAGAACCTGCCTGTGCTGTTCCAGCAACTTGAATGAGTGAAATGCTTTGATCTCTTCCCTCGTAGACTTCTTTACTTGCATATTTTGGAAAATTTTGCACACGAATGAATGTCGTTCCAGAAACATCACCATAGATCAATATGCGATCCGTCTTTTGGGAATCAAACAACCCCTCATCACTCAAAAATGCATTCAATCTAATCTGAGCATTTCCCTCAGCACTGTAGACTTTTTTATCTATTGAATCTGAAATGTTATCTCTTGCATCTATATTTGTTTTTTTTCCAATGCGCAGGGTTTGATAACCACTATCTTCATCAAAGATCAATGTGCTATTGGAAAGGTGTAGAGAAGAAAGTGATGAAACAGACTCCTGTAAACCATTGTATTTACTTTTGGTAAGATACCATTTTGAATAATGAACTAACTCTAAATCAATAACCGATCTATCCTCAACACGCGTCCCTCCTTTAAGAAAAGAAGAATTTGCTTTCACCAATAGAGAAGCATTATTTTCAGCTTTTAGCAACAAATCACCAGAGATTTTTGTTTCATCCGATAATTCAAGAGTGCCTTTTACTCCATAGTCTTTATTCCCCTTCGCATAAATCGCAATCCCGTCTGGAACTGTCATATTTGTCTCTGATAAATGAACAAATGCCCTCCCCGTGATAACTTTTTTGGTTTCTAAATTTTTTTCATCATCTCGTTGCCTCAACATTTTAGCAAACTCTTCTGAAGCTAAAACATTAAAATACAAACCATGTGCTCCCTCTCCTTTCACAGAAATATTATTTTTTTCTATCTTAATATTTGTATTTTTAAAGCCATTTGGTAAGATATGCCTTTGGATTAACCTACTATTATCATTGACATAACCTGAAAAGTTTTTAATCAAGAATGCATGCATAGAGTTAAGCTGAAAAAAGCCATTTTTTAAATAAACATCCCCCCCTTGAAAAACCTCAAAAGCTTCTGGCAATCCCCCCATAGCACTATCACCACCCGTTCCCGACTCTTCCCTCCTTCCTTGTCCCATAATACCTATATTATCAAGAAAATAGCGCCCCTCAAACAGAGTTGAAAATGAGCCAATCTGGTTAAAATTAACAGTACCGTCTGACATTCTAACCATTGCACCAAAACCACTCATAATACCGATACTTTTTACATTCGAATTATTGGGCTCAATATCGATATTTACACTCTCTAAAGCAATATTTGCTCCTCTCCCCCATGCATAAATAGCATGTGAAGTTCCCTTAATTTCCCCTAATGTCATGCTAATAACTGCATCTTGAGCACAAAGAGCAGGTATGTCCTTAAAATTTGAAATTGCTAGATTAAGTCTTCCACCATTTCTTACATACGCCCCATAAGCAGATGTTTTGTCTGGATTATCACCATAAACTGTTACCTGAGATGCATTAACAATAGTGCCTGCCTTTTCTACATATATAGCTGCAATAGGTGCAGTACTAGCAGACGCCTCCTGAGAACTTTTTAAGTAATAAACTTTATTTGCAAGGAAGTGTATTCTTTTATCATCACAATTATAAAACACCCCTCTTCGATCACTTGAAAAGTCCGTAGAACTAACATAAGTAACCTGTAAAAAATAAATAATAGCTGTTGTAAAGTTACATAAAAATACATGTTTGTGAAATAAATAAACCATAACTCTTCTTGGCTCCTATTCCCCTACTTTTATTCATTGAATAATAATAATTTATATTTAAGCTACAAAATTCTTAAAATACAACAAATATAAAACAAGACAGTTACTTTAATACTTAATATAACACTATATACTTATATATAAGTTACTATATAGTTTATGTATAGCTAAAAAAGATGACGCAATCCGGCAGAGAAATGCGCTCCGGAAAAACCAACTTTCTTCAACCTATGTTGATAAGTAACATCTCCATGAAGAGAAAGTTTTGAAGAAAGACGCGCATCAAACCCAAGCCCTGCCTCCAAAGAAGAGCCAAAAGAACCTAACTGGAAATCGTTTTTAAAAGAAACAAATTGCTTATCTTCAAAACTATGCAAATAAGAAAGCTTACTATAAAAAGAAACCTCACGTCCCTTTTCGGAAATACCTAGCGTCTTGCTTAAACGCCCACCAACACGCCCCATCCATTGATGAAATTTTCCTAAATCAACATCAAGATTATCAACATCAAGCGCTTGATGAAATTGAAGATACTGATAAACAATCTGAACCTGCGGATCAAAAACAACGCCTTTATCGCCTATTGCAAACGTTCTACCACTCGTTAAAGAACCACTAAACTGTTTCCCCTTTAATGCAACAACTTTGCCTCGTGCAAGGGTCAAAACATCACCCTTAAAAAGGCCATACGATAACACCCCATCCATATAAAAACCGGTATCATGCTGCAAACTTCCATAAGCCCCAACAGACCATTTATGAAATGCGCTTTTTTTGCTTTGTTCAACATTCTGAGGATGTAGAGAAAGGTTTCCATAGTTTCCCAAAGCCCCAAAGAATGTACGCGTATATAAACTCTCAATCTCATTTAACAAAACACCTGCTTGAAATGCATTATAATCGAGCTCAGCGCCATAGCCATATTCAAAAGCAGATAAATTGGAAGCATAATGATGGCTCCCCCCATAAGCACGCAGAAAAAAGGCTGTGTTTTCATCTTCTTTCCAAGAAGAGTGAAAAACACCCCGCATTGTCTCCAACTTTTTATTTTGCGTAGTCATATCCATCAAACCCGCATGGAATAAAGCATTTGGCAAAAGAAGATAAGTAGGCAATTGCGGAACAACAGCTCTAATACCTAGCTCAGGCTGAACATCAAGCGGCATAGGAAGATTAGAGGAAGGTTTCAAAGCATCAGAGGACGTAGAAGGCTTTGGTTCAACAGCATCAGAAGGAGGAGAAACAGCATCAGAATCCGTAGCTGAAGGAACAACCGGAACAGATGGCTTAGATGGCATAACCTCATCCGTAGAAGTCTCAACTGGAACAAACGGTGCAGGCATAGGTACAGTAGAAGCTTCCTCTGGAACAGTCGGTACAGAGGGAGGCTCAGGCGGAATAGGTTTAGAAGGAGTAGGCGTAGAATCCGTAGGGATAAATGTTTCAGACGGTTCAGTTTCTTCAGGCAAAGAAGGTATAGATGGCATAAGCGGAGGCTCAACAGAAGGAGGCTGCTCAGGTAAAATAGTCTCTGTTGGTCTTTCAGAAGGGATTGTTTCTGCTTCAGATTGGGGGGGGAAAACTGTAGACGTTGGCTTAGAAGCAGTCTCAGAAGAATCTAATTCAGGACCAATGTAAACACTTTCAAGACGAAAATCCCAAAAATCCCCTTCCCCAGCAACCAATCTATTCTTTGGATCTGCATTTCCAGAAGAAGAACTTGGACCATAAGCACGAAGCTTATATTGATAAGGAAATCCATTCACCGTAGTATAACTATTGTTTAACTTAAAAGAACTTTCCTCTGCCGTCCCAATAACTTGAACAAGTGAAATACTTTTATTCCCTTCATTGCTAGCTTCTCTTTCTGAAGTTTTTTGAAATTCTTCCATCCCAATAAGCGTGGTTCCCAAGACATTCCCGTAGATCAAAATGCGATCCGTTTGTTGAGAGTCAAATGAACCATCATTATTCATAAATGTGCTCATCTTAATCTGAGCATTACCACCTGCACCATATACGTACTCCTCCTCATCTAACTGGTTTACACTACTTTTTTTTCCAATGTGCAGCGTTTGATAACCAGCAGATTGATAGTGATCAAAAACAATGGTACTATTTTCAAGCTCCATACCTGAAAGCGATGAAACCGTGGCATCTGGGTTCTGCAAATCCTGATATTTACTTTTGGTAAGATGCCATTGAGAGCCATTCTTTAAATGCAAATAAATATCAGAGGTATCCTTGATACGAGAATCTCCTGTAAGTGTAGAGGAATTTGCTTCAACGAGAAGATAAGAATTATTTTCAGCTTTTAACAACAAATCACCGGAGATTCTTGTCTTTTCTAATCTAACCTTAGCTTGGGCTCTATAAACATGTTTTCCGACACTATAAATGGCAATACCATCCGGAACCGCAAAATTTGTCTCTGACAAATGAACAAATGCCTTTCCCGGAGCAACTTTCTTTGCTCGCGAAAGCGCTCTATAACCATTGTACATATTGCCCCATACATCTTCTGGATTTAACCCATAAAAATACAGACCATAGGTTCCCTTACCCTGAACGGAAACTTTGGATTTTTCAATCTTAATATTCGTCTTCTTAAACTCATCAGCTGAATTAAGTCCTTGCCACAACAACCTGCCTTTATTATCCTCTTCATCTGAAAAATTTTTAACCAAAAAGCCATGCATATCACTAAGCTCAATAGAACTATTATTCAATTGAACAAAACCATCTTGAGATATATCAAAAGCTTCTGGTAATTTATTGACACTTTTCTCACCAATGATAACAGTTTCTTGTTTTCCTTTGCCCTTAATGACAGAACTATCGAAACTATACTCTCCCCCATAAAGTGATGAAAATGCGCCTTTCCCATTAAAAGTAACGGTACTCCCTGACAGCCTAATCTTTGAACCAAAACTACTAATCAGACCTATCTCTACACCATTCAATTCTTTTGGTGTAGTTTCAATATTGACACGCACTAAAGCAATATCGGTTCCTTTTCCCAATGCATAAATAGCGTGAGAAACTTCCGTAATAGCCCCATCTATCATGCGAATAACTGCATTTTCAGCATGAAGAGCAGGTACATTCTTAAAATTTGAATTTGTTAAATTAAGACGAGCACCCTCTTTTACAGATGCACCATATCCGAATATTTCATCTGAGCTATCACCCGTAACTGTTATCTGAGATGCATCAACAACTGTACCTGCTTTTTCTACATATAGAGCTGAAATAGGAGTAGAACTAGAAACATATTCTTGAGAAAATTTTAAATGATAAGTTTTATTTTTAATCGTGTGTTTTTTACCATCATTGCATTTATAAAATTGAGCGTTTGGATCACAGAAGGTTGCAAAATTATTAGAATTTGCATTAACACACACGGTTGGCGAAAAAGAAACAATAGCCGTTGTGATAAATAAAAATTTATAACCCCTTAATACATTAACCATAATTCTATTCCCAATTTTTCCTTCTCCCCCCTTAACTTAAAAATAAAAAATACTCGCAATAACGTTAACTTAAACATACGAAAAATAAGAAGTATAAAACTTAGATATGCATTTTATACTTCAAACAACACTCTATAACTTATGTAAAAATTACTCTATATTTCATAGGCACCTAAAAACGATAACGTAAGCCTCCTGAAAAAATGGTTCCTAAAAAACCACCTTTGCTAAGACGATGCTGATAAGTTACATCTCCATGTAATGCAAAATTTGAAGACAACTGAGCTTTCAATCCCACTCCAGTTTCTAGAGAAGAACCAAAAGCGCCTAATTGGAATTCATCTCCAAACTGTACACGCTGTTTTCCTCCAAAACTATTGGTAAGATGAAGCTTCCCATTGAAAGAAACAATATGTCCTCCTTCAGAAGCAGCAAGCGTCTTACTTAAACGCCCACCAACACGCATCACCCACTGACCAAGTTTTCCCATTTCAATATCAAAGCCATCGATATCAGACGCCTTATCAAAACGTAAATTTTGATAAACGACCTGAACCTGCGGATCAAAAATAAGCCCCTTATGTCCTGTCATAAATGACTTACCGGCAATCACTGAAGCACTCAAAGGTGTTCCCTTCAATGTTGTTGTCTTGCCTCTTGCTTTTGTCTGAACATCCCCTTTAAATACTCCATAGGAAAAAAGGCCATCGATATAGAAGCCTGTATCATGCTGCATACTGCCGTATGCTGTAACAGACCATTTATCAAATGCACTTTTTTTGCTTTCTTCAACATCTTGAGGGTGTAGAGCAATCTTCCCATAGCTCCCCATTATTCCAAAGCTTAAAGTATGATGTGTATCCTCAATCGCATTGAGCAACACACTTGCCTCTAGTGCGTTATAATTCAAATTTCCACTATAACCATATTCAAGCTCGGACAGATCAGAAACATAATGATAACTTCCACCGTAACCTTGTGCAAAAAATGAAGGACTTTTACCATTTTCTTCTAAAGCCCCAGCAGTGGTACGCAATGTCTCCAGCTGTTTATTATAACTGTTCATATCCATCAAACCAACCTGAAACAAAGCATTAGGCATCAATAGATAAGTTGGAACTTGTGGAACAACAGCTTTAACGCCCTCTTCAGGATAATGAGCAGAAGTATCATGACTAGTAACAACATCATTATGATGAGCATGGACATTTAAAGAACGCGTCACACGGCGACGAGACACATCATTTTTCAACTGAGCGGTTTTCAATTGAGCAGTATGAGAAGAACGCTGAATATATTCATCTTCAAGTCGATAATCCCAAAAATCTCCACTATATCCAACACTTTTTCCTTTAGCTAATTTGTTTTCATCTTTTGCTTCTCCAAGAGAGGACGTTGGACCATAAGCACGAAGACGATATTGATAAGGTATCCCTCTTACAGTGACATAACCAGCCGCCAGTTTAAAAGAATCTTCCGCTGCTTTTCCATAAACCTGAATAATTGAAACGCTTTTATTATCTCCTTGCGTATCTTTATCTTTTTTACCACCCCTTTCCTTCCTCCTTGGATTTACTGAGTTCTCTACGAGGTATATTTTAGTTTTTCCATGGATATCACCGTAGATCATAAGTCGATCAGTTTTTACCTTTTTTCTTTTACCATTTGCCGCAAGAGATGCATTAAAAAAAAGGCGTGCATCATTCGCAACGTAAGCATATTCTAAGCCATGATCATCATCCAATCTTCCAATGCGAAGTGTATGATAATAACCATCTCTTGGTTTTTGAAAAACAATAGAACTATCAATAACCCTTACAAAGGAAACAGATGAAGCACGCCACTTATTACTCTCTCTTCGCATCACTGTCCATTGTGATTGATTAGATAATTCAACTTCAGCATAAGAGCCTTTCTCAACATGCACTCCCCCTATAAAAAAAGAAGCGTCAGCTTCAACGGCCACATGCGAATTAGCCTTAACATCTAAGAACTGATTAGCGAAGATACGTGATCCTTCTAACGCGGTAATATAAGGAAATCTTTTGACTCCATCGATATAAATAGCTGTATCACTAGAAACTTTAAAGTTAGTCTTCCTGAGCTGAATCCCCCCCAATGCCGCCACCATCTCTCCTTCTATATATCCCTCTTGTGAGGGATTTAAATAAAGCCCTCGAGTTTCACGTCCATTAAGAGCAATATCTGAATTCTTTAAAATAACGCCAGAATAACGCCAATCCCATAAACCATATAAATGTTTACCATCCAATACGCCATATCGAGTCGCACCACCAGGAATGAAAACGCCCTCCATGCTCTCCATAACGAGACCATAGATATTTGAAACATTAACCTTACCATCCTTAGCAAGAAGGGAGGCGCCTTGCTTTATACCCAAAGTAGCTTGATTAAAACCATAATCATAAGCACTTATATTTTCATCATTGACCGCATTCTTGCCACTCCCAGTAATGGAAATGTTATCCAAAACAATCTTCATCTTTTCTTGTATAAATACCTCTGATGGAATTATACCAGTGTTTTTTAACTCTAAAGCTCCCTGAATCCCAAAACACTCTTTTTCTTCCATCTTAATGTTTATCTGATAAAACTTTTTTACATTCGTCACCCCAGAAAAATCGCTATCAGCAATATCTAAACGAGTACTATTCGCACCACTAGGCTTCCCAAGAACATCAGATGAATAGGACTTTAAAAGAGAGCGACACGAAGACTTCTCCTGTGCATTCACCTCTATATTATGCACAAAGAACAAAACAGGCGTTGTAAAAGCACATAAACATACATGACGTTTTAATACTTTAATCATAATTTCCTCTAAATTCTCTTTATTTCATCTTTATCGAAAACCTAAAAGACATATCGGGCACGGTGTTATTATTATTATGTGCCGCCCACATAATTCGTTTTGTATTATATGTAAAGTTAAAATCAGAAAAGAAACACAATAAAGTTACATTTTGTTCTTATAATTTTCACAAAAGAAGCATTAAGAAAACACAATTAAAAATGATAGCTTAATCCACCAGAAAAATGCGTTCCAGAAAAGCCATCTTTCGTAAATTTATGCTTATAAATCAGATCGCTATGAAAAGTAATTTTTTGCGATAGTTGTGAATAAACACCAAATCCAGCTTCTAAAGAAGAACCAAAAGAACCAAGCTGGAAAGCATCTTTAAAATACACAAATTGTTTATCATCAAAATTACGAACAAAATGAAGCGTCCCATAGAAGGAGAGAACTTGTGCCTCTTTCGTAAATGTCAGTGTTTTGGTTAAATGTCCCCCAATACGCACCCCCCAATGATCTGGTCTTTGCATATCAATCTTAAAATTATCAATATCACGCGTGTTATGAAACTGAAGATTTTGATAAACAAACTGGACCTGTGGTTCAAAAATAAAACATCGGCAGCCTATCATAAATGTTTTACCAGCCGTTAAGGAAAAACTTAAGGGCTTGCCTCTTAATGCAGCCGTTTTACCTCGCTCACGTGTAAGAACATTGCCATTAAACAAACCATAAGAGAAGAGACCATCCATATAAAGACCCGTATCATGCTGCATACTCCCATAGGCTGTAATGGACCATTTATCAAAGATACTTTCTTGACGTTGTTTCACCTCTCGAGGACGCAAAGAAAGTTTGCCATAATTTCCCATAATTCCAAAGGATGTTGTACTGTATGCATTTTCGATTTTCTTGAGTAAAATACCTGCCTCTAGTGCATTATAATCGAGGTCGCTTCCATATCTATATTCAAATGCAGACAAATTTGAAGTATAACGGTGATGTCCACCGTAACCGCGCAAAAACAAAGCGGGATTTTCATTAGTTTTTAATGACTGACGAGAAAAAGTTCGCAGTATTTGCAACTGCTTATTTTGATTACTGATATCCATTAATCCAGCATAAAATAAGGTATTTGGTACAAGAATATAAGTCAGAATCTGTGGAACAACAACCCTCGTATTTAGCTCAAAATGAGAAAAAAACTCAGAAACAGAGGGGGTAACAGAAGAAACAGACGCAGGTGACACAACAACAGAAGGGGTGGGAGGAACAGATGGAGAAACAGGTGAACCAGACGCAAGCGGCACAACAACAGAAGGGGTGGGTGAAACAGATGGTGGAACAGGTGAACCAGATGCAAGCGGCACAACAACAGAAGGGGTGGGTGAAACAGATGGTGGAACAGGTGAACCAGATGCAAGCGGCACAACAACAGAAGAGGTGGGTGAAGCAGATGGTGGAACAGGTGAACCAGATGCAAGTGGCACAACAACAGAAGGGGTGGATGAAGCAGATGGTGGAACAGGTGAACCAGATGCAGAGGGAGAAATAACAGAAGGAGTGGAAGGAACAGATGGCGGTATAGGTGAACCAGATGCAGGAGGAGAAACAGGAGGATGATTTGGAACCTCTAATACAAAAACATCAGATGTATCAGATGTGGTCGTAAGATGGGAATCCTTATCAGGAGAATCTACAGGAAAAGAAAAACTTGGCTTCTGAGTTTTTTTCTGAGAATTAGAATCGATAATCTTCTCTTCATCTCCAGTAGTATTAGGATGAGTTTTCGGCACAGAGGGAATATCATTAGAAGCAGGAGGAACAACGGATTCAACCACTGGAACAATTTTTGTGGAATCGAGAGAGGAAGAATCAACGAATTTACTTTCAAGACGGAAATCCCAAAATGTTCCAGCGTTTTTAAGCACTCTTTGATTGGAAGCTGCCACCCCTAAAGCAGAACTTGGACCATAACTCTTTAGATGATACTGATAGGGGGAGTCTTCAAGTGTGACATACCCCCCCTTTAACTGAAAAGAATCTTCAGTCGCTTGTCCATAAACCTGAACAATGGAAATCCCCTGATCATTACCGCCCTCTCCCGTCAATGCCCCTGGGCTTCCAGGAACCTTATAAATATGGACTGTTGTTTTTCCGTCAAGATCCCCATTGATTAAAAGTCG
Organism: Bartonella tribocorum CIP 105476; assembly: GCF_000196435.1. Lineage (NCBI taxonomy): Bacteria > Pseudomonadati > Pseudomonadota > Alphaproteobacteria > Hyphomicrobiales > Bartonellaceae > Bartonella > Bartonella tribocorum. The sequence continues at coordinate 1,912,154 of NC_010161.1, forward strand.
ATCAGTTTTTTGCTTCTCAAGCTCTCCCCCTTTATCCAAATATGCATTAAGATAAAGATTCACATTACCGTGCGCTTTATAGACAGTCCCTGTTCCTTTTCCTATGAGAAGTGTCTGATAACCATTTGTTGTGCTAGACTTTAATTCTTCAAAAATGAGAGAACTATCAGAAAGTTCGACCACTGAAAGAGAAGAAGTATCTTTTAATCTAGAACCAGACACATTAGAGTTTTGTAATTTTTCATATTTTGGTCGCGCTAAAATCCACTTTGAACCATTTTTTAACACGATCTTGGCTGTAGAACTTTCATCAACATATGCGCTTCCTACAAGGATAGAAGCATCAGCCTCAATCTTGACATTGGAATTTTCAACAGCTTTCAGCAGTGAATCACCAGCAACTGTTGAATGTTGTAAGAGTTTAACAGAACTTTCAAATTTGCGGCTATAAATAGCCGTACTTTCTGGAGCCATAACGGTTGTCTTAGTTAAATGGACAGCCCCTTTTCCTGGTATAATTGTTTTTGTCCCCTCCAAAACAGCTTCCCAAAAAAAGTGCATACCATGAAATGCCTTCCCTCTCACAAAAACATTGGAATGTTTAATATAAGCAGTAGCATTATTATTCCCTTGCAACACAATGCCATGAGCAGCGTTAACATTAACGTTTCCCTTCTGGAAATGAATCATGCCTTTCCCCTGAAGCATACTAAAAGCAGAACCTTCACGATGATTATCTGTATTTGTCCCTTGTTTCCCCTTTCCGGTAATAGAAACACCCTCTAAATTAATTTCTCCATCTCCTCCTGTTTGAACGCCAATACCATCAGCAAAGTCAATCTTTCCTCCTTTCATATGCATTTTTGCACCATTATGACTCAAAAGACCGATCGCATCAGAAGGTATCTTAATCTCTGTTTTGGTCAAAGAAACCAATGATTTTTCACCCGCAACACTAATCCCTATTCTAGTTGCTTTAATCACCCCATCCTGCATTTCAAAAGCCCCATCCTCGTCAATATCCGCCCCTATCGACACATCATTTAACATGGAATAAAAGAGAGCAACGCCTCCCCCTTTTGAGGCTTTCACAGCTGTTGTCCAAGCGCCTTTTTCGGAATGGCCATTGGTATTTGAAACACCGTTAATGATTATCGCCGTTCCTTCAATGAGTGTATTTTCCTCTGATGCCTCTAAGGCAGCATCAGAACTTTCACCCGTGAGTTGATAAGTTTTCTGAGAAATTTCATGGGTTTGACCATCGTTACAGTGATAGAATGAAACACTTTCGTCACATGAATATTGCTTCTTCTGAGAAAAAACTTCACCAGCATCAGCATTGTGTACAAAGAAAAAAATAACCGTTGTAAAACGCCATAAAGAGAGATGATTTTTGAACATAATTTTCTACAAACTTTCTTCCCCTTCTCTAAAAACAAAAAAACACGCATTCTATTGAACAACTTTGATTTTGCGTGATAATTTAAAAAATACATTTTGTATTTTATATATCCACGATGCTTCTTATGTAAAGCCAGAATCTAAAAAATCACAATTTTAAATTGTATTTTCTTTTAAAGACGCGTAAAAATAGATGTAATAAATCCCCCACATGCATCAAAGCAGTGATTTCAAGAGAATTTTTAAAATTACACAAAAGAGAGATGACACCTTGCCTCACGCTTTTGTATTTATCGCGTTCTTTAATAGAATGATAATCATCATGAAAAACAAAACTCACCAAACAGAATATAGGTATGTTGCCAATTCACGTACTTGTTTTAAAAGCACGCTTCTCAGCGCATCGAAGCCCATTTCGCAATGGCATCCGTGAGTGGTATAATGGTAATAAATTCATTGAGCATCCCATCTTTACGCTTATAAATAAGTAAGCCGATACCATCACCTACTTTGCCACTCCTAGAATGTTGCAACAACCCTTAGCTCTTGAGATGGTTCATAAGAGATATTTTCTCTCCTTTCTTGTCCAGTTTTTATCCACACACTTCTCCCCACTTATAACCTAGAGACAAACGGTTTTGATCGATTCAACGTGAAACAAATTTGAAATGAAACAACCCCATGATATTCGCATTTTTCATTCAAAATAAAAGACAACGACTATTATATAAATCAGTATCTTACATAGAGGAAGATACAGTATAAAAAGCAAAAATAGAAAACCAGAAAGCTTTATCTCGTTTCTAAAAAGAAACAAATTTACTCATGCAAAAAACATTCTTTTAAAAATTTGTTTTTAAAATTGCAAACCAAACAATAAAAAACCACAAGCGATGCTTGTGGTTTTGCTTGTGTTTTTTTAATTTCCTCCAAAGGCAATCATCCTAAAAACGATAGCGCAATCCACCAGAAAAACTGATTCCAGAAAAACCACCTTTGCTCAACTTATGCTGATAAACCAAATCACCATGAAACGCGAATTTTTGAGACAAACGGGCATTAAGACCCAATCCAGCTTCTAGAGAAGAACCAAAAGCTCCTAATTGGAAAGAATCTTTAAAGCGCACAGATCTCTCTTTGCCAAAATCATGAGCAAAGTGAACCTTCCCATAGAAAGAAACATCACGATCCTTTTCAGGTGCAGCAAGAGTCTTCGTCAAACGGCCACCAATACGCACCATCCATTGATCAAACTTATCCATCTCGATATTAAAATTATCAATATCACGGGTCTCATTAAACTGAAGATATTGATAGACAACCTGAGCTTGTGGATTAAAAACAACGCCTTCATATCCTGTGGTAATTTTCTGACCACTCATCAAGGAAAGACTTAGGGGATTACCCTTCAATGTTGCTGTCTTACCCCGTATTGGAGTAAGAACATCACCCTTGAACAGACCATAAGATAAAAGACCATCAATATAGAAACCTGTATCATGCTGCATACTGCCATAGACTGTAGCCGTCCATTTATCAAATGCACTTTTTTGACTTTGTTCAACATCTTTAGGCTGTAGAGAAAGCTTTCCATAGGACCCCATAACCCCAAAGGATATGACACTCTCAACATTTTCAATTTTTTGAAGCAAAACACCTGCCTCTAGTGCATAGTACCCTAGATCTCCTCCATAGCCATATTCAAGTGCGGATAAATCTGAAGCATATCGATAATTCCCCCCATAACCACGCAAAAATGAAGCAGGATTTTCAGGAATTTCCAACATTCCACGAGGATTAGCACGCTGTGTCTCCAACTGCTTGTTTTGATTACTGATATCCATCAAACCAGCCTGGAGCAAACTATTGGGCAAAAGCAAATAAGTTGGAACTTGCGGAACAACAACCTTAACGCCTTGCCTAGAATGACGCTCACCACCTAAACCAAATTTAGAACCCTGAGTTAGCCTAAATGTAGTATTGGAATCAATAGATCCATTTTCGAGGCGGAAATCCCAAAAATCTCCTTCACCTTCGACTAATCTTTGAGACGCGCTCGCTCTTCCTAATTCAGAGCTTGGACCATAAGCATGGAGCCTATATTGATAAGGTAGACCATCCAATGCAATATAATCACCATCCAGCAAGAAAGAATCTTTCTCTGCCCTTCCAGAAACCTGAATTATTGAGATACCTTTGTCATTTCCATAACGCTCCGTACCACCTCCTGGACTTCCTGAAATAGCACGTACATGAACCATGGTTTTTCCTTTAACATCACCATGGACTAAAAGGCGATCTGTTTTTTGATTCTGAAGAGCTCCCCCCTTATTCAAATAGGTGTTGAGATAAAGATGTGCTTTACCTCGTGCATTATAAACTTCACCTGTTCCTCTCCCAACACGAAGTGTTTGATAGCCATCAACTATGTTCGTTTCTGGTTGTTCAAAAGCAATAGAACTGTCAACAAGATGTATTAATGAAATAGATGAAACACCGATAGAATGAGGAACTTGTAAATTTTTATTTTTCGGTCGTGATAAAATCCATTTTGAACTATCTTTCAAGCGAAATTCAGCAGAAGAGCTTTCATCAATACGTGTCCCCCCAACAAGGGTAGAAGCATCCACTGAAACCTTCACAAAAGAGCCATCCTCAACTTTCAGCAATAAATCTCCAGAAAGTTTAGAATTATCTAACAGCCGAACAACACCACCAGATTTTCTGCTATAAATAGCTGCACTATTTGGAACCGTAAAAGAGGTTCTTGTCAAGTCAACAAGCCCTCGCACAGGTAAGTTCTTTTTCGGAAGACTTCCGAACATCTCTTTCTCACCCGTAAAAATATAAAAAGGATAGGGATTTTCGTGATCCTTCATTTCCTCACTTCTGTCTCCTGGTCCCTCCCAAAAACGCAGACCATAAGACCTATTACTTTCTACTGAAACCGTAGAATCCACGATAGTTATAAACCTACCATTCCCATTGATATTATTCCCATGCATTGAAAAACCATGAGCATTGGCTAGATTCACTTTACCTTTCTCAAAATGGATAAACCCAGAACCAGACGCATGAAAAGCTAAATTTTCACTATGGTCATCTATACGCATCCCCTGACCACCTTTTTCGGTAATGGAAACACTCTTTAAAACGACCTTTCCCCAACTTCTGACTTCAACACCGATACCATTTGTAAAGTTAATCCCCCCTCTTTCTATAGTTACTTTTCCATTTTCACTTGCGACAACCCCATACTTCCAAAAATTTTCTTTTGAACTAACAGCACTTGAAGCATCCTTAACAGTTATATCTTCCCCTACGAGAACTGTATTTTTTCCAGACGCTTGTATAGCAACAGTTTCATGCGTATTTTTATCAGTTTTTTGATACGTTTTATTGGAAAAGCCGTGGGTGTTTCCATCCTTACACCGAAAAAATGTACTATTTATATTACATGAGAATTGGTCCGGATTATTTTGTGTCTTACCATTAACACCAGAACGAACTTGTGCTCCAGCATTACCAATAGCACCATCTTGAACCTTAGCATCGATATGATGTGTCAAAAAAAGAAGCGCTGTCGTGAAAGTATATAAGGAGAAACGATTTTTTAATAAGTTGACCATAATTCCACCATAATTCTGCCCCCCTTATTAAGAGCAATACACAACGTATCAAAAAATTTAACCAAGAGAAAAATTTAATACGTTTTGTTTAAATGTGTTAAGATTATTATTATTTTTTGTGTTTTATGTAAACATGGAATTAAAAATTTACTAAAAAATACTCCCCTGAATCTGTCATTTTTACAAAGAATTTTTCAAAATAGAACTGAAAAATGAGAAACAATCATCTCTAAAATTGTTATTCAAAAACAGCATTAGAGGTTTACATGCATTTAAAATACCTACTTTAACGACTGCCTAATCAATCCCCAGAACAGGTACATTCAATAATTTCGATAAATATTGTATTGAAAAGATGGGCACTCTGTAAGAAAATAAAATATATGTCTAAATTGGAAAGCAAGGGGGATATATATCTGTTTTTAGGTAATCTTTATGGAAATTAGCTTCATTTAGAAAGAATAGGAACGTGTAAAAGTCAAAAGAAATTCCTATTTTTATCAACTCTTTATTCGACTTTACAACGCTCAAAAGCACTCAAAGCCGTATCTTAAAATATCAAGATCACCCATGACTTCATCCTGTTATTTATTGCATTCTTAAAAAATATATTTCTCAAAAAACGATATGATGTTTCTCATTCCCAATTTTCTCAGATACCTTCATCCCTTCCACCTCCATTTCACAACAGCAGCAGATATAGAATATAAAGTATTATCGGATACAGCCTTCATTGCGCTTGAACAGCATCTTTCTTTCAAACTTCTAATGGTGTAAATTCTCTCCTCTTTATACAATTCTCAAAACGATATCGTCTCCTTTCTTAAATGATTTTTTATCCATCTGCCAATCCTACACATGCAAACGAATGTTTTTTATAGATTTAACAGCATCGAAAATATTTTTAGTATTTTGAATTAAATAATATCTTTTATAAATCAGTATGTTATAAAAAATATGAAGAAACTCTAAAAGACATGTTTTGAAACGATAACGTACAAATTTATCCAATTTTTCAAGAAAAATAAAAGAAGCCCCGCCCTAAAACATATTAAAAAGAGATGTAAAATCATACTCTATAAAAAGCTTATAACAACAAAATGAATAAAGAACAAAAAAAACCACAAGTATAACTTGTGGCTTTTTTAAAAATTAATTCAAAACAGGAACAAATACTAGAAATGATAACGCAATCCACCCGAAAAACTCGTTCCAGAAAAACCAGCTTTCGTTAGCTTGTGCTGATAAATCAAATCACCATGAAGCGCAAAATTTTGAGACAATTGAGCATTAAAACCTAATCCAGTTTCTAATGAAGAACCAAAAGCTCCTAGCTGAAAAGCATCTTTAAAATGCACAAACTGTTTTCCTTCAAAACCATGAGCAAGGTGAAGCTTGCCATAGAAAGAAATAACTTGAGCCTCATCACCAGCAACCAGCATCTTTGTTAAACGCCCTCCAACACGCCCTACCCACTGATGAATCTTTCCTAAATCAATATCAAAGCCATCCACATCACGCACTTTATTAAATGGAAGATATTGATAAACAACCTGAACTTGCGGATCAAAAACAAAACCATCCTCCCCCACCATAAATGTTTTACCAGTCGTCAATGAAGCACTTAAAGGATTTCCCTTTAATGTTGCCGTTTTACCCCGTGCTGTTGTAAGAACGTCTCCCTTTAAAAAACCATAAGACACAAGACCATCAACGTAAAAACCTGCATCATGCTGCATGCCCCCATATGCCGCAACGGACCATTTATCAAATGTACTCTTTTGACTCTGTTCAACATTCACAGGTTGCAAAGAAAATTTCTCATAAGACCCGATAATTCCAAAAGAAGTCGTCCCATACATATTTTCGATTGCTTTCAGCAGAACACCTGCCTCTAGGGCATTATAACTCAACTCGCCGTCATAACCATATTCAAGCGCAGAAAGATTTGAAATATAACGCTGATTACCACCATAACCGCGTACAAAAAAGAAAGGCTTTTCGTGACTCTCTAACAAGCCGCCAGCGGCAATTCGCAAAGATTCCAATCGTTTATTTTGATTGCTAACATTCATCAAACCAAGATGACGTAAGGCATTAGGCAAAAGGAGATAAGTCGGAACCTGCGGAACAACAGCCCTAACTCCCGGCTTAGGTACAGGATGAGGCTCTGGAGCTGGAGAGGGCGTTGGACTAGGGGGAGTTGGAGCAGGAGGGGTTGGACGAGGATCTGGTTTAGGCTTAATATCAGAATCTATAGATCGACTCTCGAGACGGAAATCCCAAAATTCCCCGCTTCCTTCAACAAGCCTTTGACCAGCATTGGCTTTTCCTAAATCAGATTCTGGACCATAACCATAGAGCTTATACTGATAAGGTAATTCATCTAACGCTACATAACCACCTTCCAACTGAAAAGAATCCTGCTTTGCTTCTCCAGAAACCTGAATAATTGAAAGTCCTTCATCATTTCCCCCTCTTCCCGTGTATCCTCCCGGACTCCCTGCAACAGCATGCACATGGAGCATTGTTTTTCCCGAAACATCCCCATGAATTAAAACACGATCAGTCTTTTGATGATCAAGAGCACCACCACTATTCAGATAGCTATTAAGAAAAATAGAAGCCCCCTCTCGTGCTCTATAAACTTCACCCTTTCCCTTTCCAATACGAAGGGTTTGATGATCATCAACAGAAGAAGGTTCTTGTCTTTTAAAATGAATAGAGCTCCCCCCCATAAGACTCACAAGTGAAATAGAAGAATCATTTGCAACCTTATGTTGATCTTTTGGCAACTGTTGTTGTAAAATCCATGTAGAACGACCTCCCAAATAAAGTTCTGCATTAGAATTTTCATCAACGTGAGCACGACCTTCAAGAGTGGAGCCATCAGCCAAAACCGTTATAGAAGCCCCTTTCTCAGCTTTTAATAAAAAGTTGCCTGAATGAAGAGTACTTTTCATCAAACTCACCGCACCAGAAATAAGGTTTTCACCATAAAGAGCCGTATCGTCTGAAACAGAAAAGTCTGTTCTATCCAAATTAACAATTTCTAATCGTGGTGGAGATTTTTCTTCTCCTAATGAAGTCCCCTCTTTTTTATCTCCACCTTCGCTCCATGGCTTCTCTCCCTGAAAGTAGATACCATAAGATCCAGCGCCATTTATATTAATAGTAGAGGATTTAATATTGACTTCAGTCACAGGAACCCCAGACTCAGAATGAGAATCCTCATTTGATAAATCTTTAACTTCCTGCAAAGGAATAGAATTGACTTTATTTTCTAATAATATACCATGGACATCCATAGCACGAATGGTAGTACCTTTTAAATTAACGGTCCCCTCTAAATCCGCACGCACAACTGCATGATTATCCGAATTTTTTTCTTTACCTTTCCCTGTAACTTTAACATTCTCGAGGTTTATCTTCCCACCTAACATCGAAGAAACCCCGTGGCTGTTCATAAAATCAACTGATCCACCTGACATCCAAACTTCTGAATGCTCATAACTTAAAAGACTTGCATTCCCATTAGCCGTATTAATTTCTGTATCTTCTAAAAGAACAAATGACCTATCTGCTGCATCAACACCTTCATGACTTTCCCCAATCTCTCCATTTTTTACCTCAATCACTCCATTACTCGCACGAAGGCCTATAACTGTATTTTTGATAATCGGATCTTCCAAAACAATCTTACCGTTCTCTAATACGTGCACCCCCATTAGAAAAGTCTCATCGGCAACTTGACTGCTAACCGTTACATTCTTCCCACGAACTTCTGTCCCTATTCCCTTCACCGTTATAGCAGTAGGACCTGGGGGGTAGTTGGAAGCATTTTCATTCGTAATCCTATAAGATTTATTATCAATTTTAGGCCCCTCCCCTGTGGACTTCACATTGTTAGGACCCGTTCCGCAATTATCACATACATAATATAATCCACTATAGTAATAAAACGCAGGATTCACACCTCTTTCATCAGAGTCCTCATTTCTAACCGTATTATCGATATTTTTCTCATACCCTTTCCCCCCATTTTGATGCCGTTTCTCTCCCTCTTTTCCACTCAGAACACGATAGTCATCCCCCCCACTAATACCCTCATCGTTATTGCCAATATTAATCATACTAGGAGAATAATTCCCCCCACTCTCTCCCTTAAGAGGAAGCTTATGCTTATTACTCCCGCTCAGCTGAGGAGAAGAATTAGCAGAGACAACTGGAATAACCTTTATAACATAAGGTTTACCTTCCTCCTCCTGTGTCGCCGCATAAACTTCTCTTCCATTTTGGAGCAAAGAAAGGATAGCTGTTGTACAAGCACATAAACATACATGATTTCTAAAAACTTTAATCATCGTTCCCTCGAAACTTTCCTTCCCCTCTCATTAAAAATAAAAGCACTTGCAAAACATCCCACTGCGCACCTCAAAATACGAAAGGTGTAACAAAAAAGACATGCCTCATGCTCACTTGAACCATGCAATGAATTATTCCTATAAATTCGTCAGAAGCTCTACGCTCAAAACTATCTATAAGAGAACAACAACAAAGCACACTTTATAAGTGTATAATGCATTCTGTATTTCGTGTAAAGAAAAAATAAAACCAGTGCGTGCAATTAATTAAAGACACAATCTAACCTTGTGAACTTTAAAAATTAATCCACAAAGAGATGAATGAAAAAATGATTTAAATCAGTGAAAAACAAACTCTCGAAAACGAGCTTTAGAAAGCATCAAATATTATATCAAATAATATCAATATGATACAAAAAAATAGAACTCATACTGGACTCCTGCACACTGAAAAGTCCATACAAGTGAGTCACTCTATCGTATCAGCAGCAGCAAAATTTTTAAGAAAATTCGCTTTAGCGTAGAAAAACGCGCTCATGCGCATAATAAACTATGTCTTTTTTCATATCAAGAAGACGAGAATCTCTTAAGAACAACACAAGTTGTTATAAAGAAAAAAGGCAGCACAATGTGCCGCCTTTTCTAAAAAGTACATCATGTACCTTATATTAGAACTGATAACGCACGCCTCCGGAGAAACTTGCTCCAGAAAAACCAGCCTTATTAAGCTTATGTTGATAGAGAATATCAGCATGCAGAGAAAACTGAGGCAACAATTTGGCATTAAATCCTAATCCCGCCTCGAGAGCAGAACCAAAAGCCCCTAACTTGAAAGCATCATTGAAATGCACAGTCTGTTTTCCTCCAAAACCATGCGCAAGATAAAGCTTACCATAGAAAGCAACAGCATCCACACCTTCAGAACCTGTAGGAGTCTTGGTTAAGCGTCCACCAACACGTGCCACCCATTGATCAAGGTTACCCATTTCAATATCAAAATTGTCGATATCGCGGGCCTTATTAAACTGGAGATGTTGATAAACAACTTGAACCTGCGGATCAAAGACAAAGCCCTTATATCCTGTCGCAATTGTCTGACCACCGGATAAAGAAACACTCAAAGGATTACCTTTTAATGTTGCTGTCTTACCGCGTGCCGTAGTCAGAACATCACCATTGAATAGACCATAGGATAAAAGACCATCGACATAGAAGCCAATATTATGCTGCATGCTACCATAAACTGTAGCCGTCCATTTATCAAATGCACTCTTCTGACTTTGTTCAACATCCAAAGGCTGCAAAGAAAGTCTTCCATAAGTTCCCATAACACCAAAGGATAGAACACTGTCAGTATTTTCAATAGTTTGCAACAGCACGCCTGCCTCTACACCACGATAGTCAAGCTCGCCGCCATAGCCATATTCAAGAGCAGATAAATCTGAAGCATAACGGTAACTTCCACCATAGCCGCGCAAGTATAAAGCAGGATTCTCACGAGCCTCTAGCATTCCAGTAGAAGTCATCCGCAAAGTCTCCAACTGTTTGTTTTGATTGCTAATATCCATCAAACCGGTATGAAATACGCTATTAGGCAAGACGAGATACGTTGGCACTTGTGGAACAACAGACCTCACAAATTGTTCAGGAAGGCCAGCAGATCCAGCAGACTTAACATACTGATTTTCTAAGCGGAAGTTCCAAAACTCTCCACCATCTTTAACAAATTTCTGCTGAACATGCTCCTGTTTCGAAGTCATTTCTGGACCATAAGCACGAAGAGTGTATTTGTAAGGTGAGTTAGTCAGTGCAACATAATTGCCATCGAGCTGGAAAGAATCTTTCTTCGCTTGACCATAGACCTGAATAACCGAAACACTGTGAGCAATCTTGGCATTCGCTTGACCATTTCCACCATTGCCCGCATCTCCTCGTACATGTATTTTTGTTTTTCCAGAAACATCGCCATGAATGATAAGTCGATCCGTTACTTGTTGACCACTCGAATCATGAGGATTTAAACGTGCATTGAGATGAATTACAGCATCCCCCTGCGCCTCATAAACTGTGCCATTTCCATTTCCAATATGGAGAGTCTGATATTTCCCTGCAGATTCCGAAGATGCAAAATTAATAGCACTATTAATAAGTCTTACAGAAGAAACGCATGAATCCACACATCCTAAAACTGATGCACCCAAATCCTTCTGCACACTTCTTTTGAGAATCCACTCTGAACCATTGGCCAAGTCTAATTTTGCATAAGAATCTTTATTAACGCGAACACCACCTGTAACAATAGAATTATTAACTGAAACCAATATATGAGAATCATTCTCTGCCTTCAATAACAAGTCACCAGCGAGAGTTGTTTTATTTTCTAACGAAACATGGCCACCAGAATTATTACCATAGATCGCTATACCCTTGGCAACTTCAAAATCAGTTTTTTTCAACGAAACTGTCCCTGTTATGCTTACAGGTGTTTTTTCCTGTTTGGATACAGCGTTCCGCTTAACAACATTTGCTCTCTCAGTTGCTAAATCCTTACTCTGACTTTGTTCACTCTCTTCCTTCTGTATTAGCCCATCAAAATATATGCCATAGGTTCCTTCACCTTCTACTCTAACAGTAGAAGATTCGATATTCGCGTGATTCATAGCAGAACGAACCTCAGGAGATCTTCTTCTCCGAGTAGAACCCGCCTCAACCACACTATCATCATTTATAAACCACAAAGCATTTGCATCAGTCGTAATGCTCCCATTCCTAAAATTAATAGAAGCATTATCACTCAACAGAAAAGCTGCACGCTCTAAATTCTCTGCAGAATCCAATTTTCCTGCTTCTTTTTTCAGAGTAATATCAACTTTGTCTAACCTAACGCTGCCCCCAGCTTCTGACCTCACTGCCACACCCTTTGCCAAAGTAATAGCTCCAGTATTCATGGTTATCTCACCAGCTTCACTTGCCAGCCCCGCTGCAGCAAATTTTCCTGTCACATTAATTGTTGTATCATTTAAATTAATAGATGACCTAGAACCAGCAAAAGCACCAACATAATGAGCATTGACTGTCCCACCATTCATCGTAATCTTCCCGCTCCTTTGCGCTTCAAGCCCAATCACAGAAGATGTAATTGCTGATTTATTATCCAAAACGACTTCTGCTTTGTCTTCTGCAAGAACGGCACTCACAGCCTGTCTTTCAGTAAAACCAACATTATTTTCACTCTCAGAAAAATCTACACCACTAATTGTAGTTCTCTCCAACTTAATAACCGTATTCTGATTTCTCACATGGATAGGACGCTGAATTTTATCACTTACCTTCAATGTAAGGTCTGTTATTATCCGAGATTGACCATCACTACATAAATAAGAAGTTTGGGATCCTCTCGCACCATTTTCTCCTGCAGTATCACCACATGTAGAAGAGGCCGTTCCCTTAGTAGAAACACCTCCATTATCAGAACGACCGATCATAAAAATACGCCCGACAGCTCTATTAGAAGATGTAACAGACGTCTCGGAAGCTACAGGAGAAGAGGCACCATTAGAAGATACAACAGACATCTCGGAAGCTGCAGGAGAAGAGACACCATTAGAAGATACAACAGACATCTCGGAAGCTGCAGGAGAAGAGACACCATTAGAAGATACAACAGACGTGTTAGAAACAACAGGAGCAGAAGACTTCATAACAGCAGCTGATTTTATAGGTGCTGGCCTTCTAGGTACAATATACCCAGGTGTTACAAAAGTCTCATCTGCAGATATTATCCCCCTACTACCTGTATCAAGGCTCCCAAGTGAACTAACTCTTGGAGGTACCAAAGATCCAGGATCTCCAGATGAAGGAGGAGTAACAAGTGAAGAGGTTATAACCTCAGATGTATCAGATTCCTCGAGAGATTCTTCTTCATCATCTTCATAAAATCCATCAGATGATTCAGATCTCAAAAGCGAATCTCCTCGAGCAGGAATTACAGATGCCGATTCCCCAGATACAGAAAGAGTTATGGATTCATTATTTAATTCACCAGCACCAGTATCAGCATCTATTTCAGTCTCAGTAGAAGAAACTATACTACGCGGCTTAGCTTTAAAAATAGGCTGAAAATCAGCAGTAGCAGTATAAGCAGAAACGAGAGGTATAAAATATTCATTTTCTAAACGAAAATCCCAAACATCTGTACTGTTTATAAGCAATGTATTATCAAAATACTGCATTTTCGGAGGAATAGTTGGACCATAAGCGCGAAGAACATACTTATAAGGCAACCCTTCTCGCGTAATATAATCGCCTTTCAGCTTAAAGGAATCCTTCTCTGCTTTTCCAAAGACCTGAATAATTGAAATACTATGAGGTGTATCATGATTTTGTTGTACACCATTAGAAGTATCATTCACAACTACAAACGTTTTTCCAGAAACGTTACCATGAATCAACAATCTGTCAGATATTTGAGAATTATCCGTATTGCTAGGCATCAAATTTGCATTGAAGTAAATTATAGCACTAGGAGTATCAGAAGCAGTATAAACTATTCCCTTCCCATCTCCTATGCGAAGAGTTCGATATTCAACATTCCCACCTTGACTGGATTCTTCATCTTTCAAAGAAGTAAAAAATCTAACATTACTATCTACAAGTTTCAGAGACGAAAGACATGAATCCACACAAACCATATCTGAATTTCCCAAACTATTATGCAGATTCTTTGTTAAATACCACTCTGATCCTCCAGATAGAAAAATCCTAGCATGAGATTTTTTATCAACGTAAGCTCCCCCCATGATTACAGAGTCCTCAACAAAAACCGACAAATCGGAACCCTCTTCAGCTTTCAACAATAAATCACCCGAAAGAGTTGATTCATCTTTTACAACGACGTAACCACCAAAACTATCACCATAAATAACCACACCGTCAGGAACTCTGAGAGCAGTATTTTTCAAAAGGACTGCATGCCATATATCTTCATTGCCTTTTCTTCCATCGTCTACTAGATTCTGAAGTCCATCTTGATCATTTCTTTTCTCCACACTTTGATGGATATCTCCCTCAAAAAATATACCATAAGACTTACCTTTTACTTTAATAGCTGAATTTTGAATATCAGAAACCACTAAGCTTACAATCCTAGAGTCTGAACTCTGCCGATCCACAGAATCTCCATCGACGACTTCAGAAGGTGCGTCAGCACTTCCAGAAGATGTATCACTCTCTAAAAAACTCTCTATAGAGGTCAAAGCCTCGATATACGCAGAGCCAATATTATTAAAGACAACGCCATCTTCAGATCCAATAGAAACTACTTCACCAGCGACAGCATTAACGTCAGAAACCTGCACACCCTCATTGGGATTCACATCCTGTACTTCTATTTCATTCGGAACTCGAAAGGTATTACTATCAAAGTTGTCACTTACCCAGAATGCAATAGCATTAGAAGCTTCAAATTTCCCATTTTTAAAAGAAATAACACCTCCACGTGACAATAAACCAATGCTCATCTCCGGAGTATCTTCTTTTTTAGCTTTTTGCTTCTCAACAACTTTAATAGTCACCCCATCTAAATGAACAGTACCACCCTCTACCGATAGAACTCCTACTCCACCCTCTTTTACAGTAATTTTCCCAGAGGTCATTCCTATAATAGACGGTCCCAAACTCATCAAACCGATTCTATTTATATTAACATCTACATTCTCTAAAAAAATCATCCCACTATCAGCAGCAAGAGCGCCTACATACGCACCTCTGATACCCCCCCCCCTCATTGTAATCTTTCCTGCCGCTTCAGCTTGAAGTCCAACAAAAAAACCCTGAATATTTGAATCTTTCAAATTAGCTTCTGCACTTCCACTGTTACTATCACCATTTACTCGTACACCAATATAAAGGGGGTTCTCAGCACCTACACTATTCATAGATAAATTAACAATGTTCTTCATTTCTACTTTAAACAAACTCTCAGAGAGGTCTTGCTCATTTTTTACACTCTGAATGGATATTTCATCCAAATTAACGATTATTTTTTCTTCTTGTCCGCCTTGAGAGTACCCATTCCCCTCCACATCTACAGCAATCTCACTTGGTTCTGCTATAATAGTTCCACCTTGTAGGCTATATACTCCACCTTCATTACAGGATACAGCCCCATATACACTCTGATCACCATTGAGCAAATCAACTAATTTTTCACCTGCCTTCGAAGAATCTATAAATCCTATAGCCCCCACACCGTCATCAATTGGCATAGATACACTCACACCAGCCACTAGAGAACCTGAGCTATCAGGTAAGAGAGAATCCAATACAGCACTTGATATACCTGACATCCCAGCAACAGCATCTGTAGCATCTGTACTCACTTTTTGTGCTTTTTGTACGCTTAGAACATCTTCCCTCACTGCAAAATATGGTTGCCCCTCACCGTTTAAACTATTTTTTCGAGGAATATTAAATAATCGCCGACTACTTACAGTTTCTGGAACATCTAATACACTAACTAATTCTCCACCTAATCCACTTGGTACACCCGCTTTCCCCGCAACTGCTTTCCCCACTGCTCCCCTTGCACTTCCTCCCCCCTCATCTACTGATCTTGCTTGCCTAGTATGTTGAGAGCCTGAAATATCTTGCATAGTGTCCAAAGTATCCGAAAGTTCCATATTAGGAAGACTACCAGTGCCCGGAACACCTGGAACAGCAGCAGGAACAGCACCTGGAACACCACCAACACCTACACCACCTGGAACACCACCTGGAACAGCACCTGGAACACCACCAACACCTACACCACCTGGAACACCACCTGGAACACCACCTGGAACACCACCTGGAACACCACCTGGAACACCACCTGGAACACCTGGCACAGAATTTGCACTACTCACAACACGAGGCGCAGCACCTACACCACTGGCAACACGAACACTACTATCTGAAACATTCCGTATCATGCCAGGAACGAACACATTATCTTTTCTAGAATGACAAGCACTAATAGGTCGAATCTGATTCAAAACAGGTATAATCTTAGCCTGAATCTGAATAGAAGCAGCACCCCCAGAATTATCTGCTCTAGATTCTCCTCCTGTAGAGGAAACCATTTCTCTCGATGTTACACCCTCTGTCGCTGTTACAAACCCTGTGTCCGTCCTTGTACTAAAAGGATTGCCCAATGAGAATGATGGCAATGAAAGCGAAGGAATGAAGGAAAACCAACTTGCCATAGAAGTATCTACACCTTGTAAAAAGAAGAGAGCACTTGTCGTCAGTGCGTACAAACGTGTACGCTTTTTAAATACATTGATCATATGTCAAACTTTCTAAATAATGTTGCAAAAACACTAGAATTAAGTGAAAATGAGATAAGTGGACAATTTGTAACATATGTTAGTCAACTTTACAACATAGTGTTATTTATTAACACTTCATTTTGTGCATAAAAATACCCAAATTAAGGTTTTTAAATGCACAACCCCTTGTAACATCAGATAAAAGGATAAAATCACGATGATAAAATATATGAAATGGGTGACTTCTGTTTTACTGGTTGCAATCAGCTTTGCAACAGTTTTATGGACTCATACGAGTATTGCAAATACGAATCCCAAAACAAATATAACAATTGATCACGTTTCAGGCACGACTTCTGTTCCCGCTTCTCCACAAAAGGTTATTGTCTTTGATCTTGCCGCGCTTGATAATATGAAGCGTCTTGGTATCAAAGCGGTTGTCGGCGTTCCTGAAGGTAAAAAACCTTCCTATCTGCAACAATTTGATGATGCAAAATATGAAAAAATTGGTACTCTTTTTGAACCGGATTATGAAAAAATTGCTACTCTTCAACCCGATTTGATTATTATTTCCTCCAGAACCCAAGCAAAATATAACGATTTATCCAAAATCGCTCCAACAATTGATCTCACAGTAGGAAACGACAATTCTCTTGAAGATATTAAACGAAATGTGTCTATCCTTGGAAAAATTTTTGGTAAAGAACAGGAAGCAGAAAAGGAAATTGCAAAACTCAATGAAACTTTAGCTGAAGTCCATAAAAATACACAAGGAAAAGGCACTGGGCTCATCCTAATGACCTCTGGTGGAAAAATCAGTGCTTTAGGACCAAAATCACGTTTTGATATTTTCCATTCCGCTTTTGGAATCGCCCCTGCAACCGATAAACTCACCGTACAAAAACATGGACAACTTATTTCTCCTGAGTTTATTCTTGAAACAAATCCTGATTGGTTGTTGGTGATTGATCGCGATGCAGCTATTGGACGAGAAGGACAATCTGCAGCACAACTGCTCAACAATGAGCTTGTGCACCGCACAACAGCAAGCAAACAAAACCAAATTATTTATTTGGACTCTTGGAGCTGGTATCGTGCAAGTGGTGGTCTAACGGGACTCTTTGAAACTGCGCAGCAGATTAATGAAGCTTTTAAAAAGAGCAAATAAGCGCACAAAAGAGCTTGATTGCTATATGAATAAAATTTAAAAGCAGAGGTTGTTGATAAAACAACCTTTGTTTTTTATTGAGTTTTATGAGAAAATGACGTGAGGAATTATTGGATAACCATAACACTTCTAATTTTCTTATCCATCTTCAGCGTTTTTGTTGGTTATTCTGATGTCACACCGTCTAGCCTCTTCACAGCTGATCCCTATGCATGGTTTATTTTTTGGCAAACGCGTCTTCCTCGTACCATTTCGATTCTTTTAGTAGGCGCAGCGCTTGCACTTTCAGGCATGATTATGCAACTGTTGACACGTAATCGCTTTGTCGAGCCATCAACCGCTGGGACCGTCGAATCGGCTTCCCTTGGCATTCTTTTTATTATGATTTTTTTGCCCGATATTCCTGTTTTAGGAAAAATGGTCGTTGCGACACTTTTTGCCATGACAGGCACTTTACTTTTTATGTTTTTATTACGCCGTATTCATCTAAAATCTTCTCTTATTATCCCCCTTACAGGGATTATGCTGAGCTATATTATTGGCTCTTTAACCAATGCCATTGCAGATTATGAAATGTTACTTCCTTCCCTTCAAGCCTACTTATTTGGTAGTTTTTCCATGATTATTGAGGGAAAATATGAACTTTTATGGCTATCTCTCCCCCTTTGTATTCTGGCCTATTGCACGGCTGATCGCTTTACGGTTGCAAGCTTAGGAGAAGATTTAACCAATAACCTTGGATTGAATTATCGTATTGTTATGTTTTGGGGTCTTTTTATTGTCGCTTCAATCACTGCTGTGGTTGTTTGTACCGTCGGCCGTATTCCTTTTGTTGGATTGATTATTCCGAATATTGTTTCAAGTTTCATGGGAGATAATATGCGCTATACCGCTCCTTGGGTAGCCATCAGCGGTGCAGGATTGATTTTGATTTGTGATCTTTTAGGACGAATCATTCATCCTTCTTTTGAAGTTCCCATCAGCACCATAATGGGCGTGATCGGTAGTTTTATTTTCATGATACTTCTTTTACGCTGGAGAAAGCGTCTTGGATAAAAGAAAAAAAACAATATGTATACTAACAACGCTTATCATCATGGCATGTACTGTCATGAGTCTTTACATGACGTGGAATATCAATGTTTATACATGGACATTTCGTCTTACAAAGCTTTCCTCTCTACTTCTTGTTGCCTATGCAATCAGCGTTTCTACGGTTTTATTTCAAACAATCACGAATAACCGCCTTCTGACCCCTTCAATTATGGGATTTGATCAGCTCTATATTTTAATAAAGACTGTTCTGATATATTTTTTAGGCTCTCTTTCTTTGCCTTTTTTGAATGAACAAGGACAGCTTATTCTCGAAGCGCTCATTCTCATTCTTTTTTCAATAAGTCTTTTTCGCTGGCTCTTTTCAGGAAGCTTAAAAGGACTTCACTTGACGCTTTTAATGGGTGTTGTTTTAGGTGGCTTTTTTTTCAGTTTACGGATGTTTATGCAATTGCAACTCAATCCAGACCAAATGATGAGTTTAACCGATATTATGTTTGCAAATTTTAATAAATTTAATACGTCGCTCATAAGCTTTGCCACGATCATTATTTTCGTTATGAGTCTGATTGGATGGCGTTCACGTCATTTTCTTGATATTTTGGCTTTGGGACGTGAAAATGCTCTTAATCTTGGCGTTAATTACCATAAAAGTGCGACAGCTATTCTTATTTTTGTTTCTATTCTCGTCTCTATTTCCACCGCATTAGTAGGCCCCGTCACCTTTTTTGGACTGTTAGTTGCCAACCTTTCCTATGAACTCTCTCCTCAAGCAAAACACGGTGTTGTTGTGCCAATTGCAATATTATTAGCGATTATTTGTTTGGTGGGAGGACAATTTATTTTAGAGCAAATTTTTCACATGGCAGGACGTTTAAGTTTTATCATTGAGTTTTGTGGAGGGATTGTTTTCTTAATATTACTGATGAAGGGAAAAGTAAAATGATTGAGATCGATCATCTTTCCAAGGCTTACGGAGCACGATTGATTATCGATAATTTATGCCTTCATCTGCCCAAAGGGGGGATTATTTCTCTTATTGGGCCCAATGGTTCGGGAAAATCAACGCTTTTAATGCTAATAAGACGTCTTTTACCACACCACCAAGGAACAATTCATATCGACGGTTTTGATATTGATAAAATGCCCCATGACATTTTGGCTCAAAAGCTCTCAATTTTGCGTCAAGATAATCCTTTATCCTTCCGTTTAACCGTGTACGATTTAGTGAGTTTCGGTCGCTATCCTTATTCAAAAGGCTGGTATACACATGAAGATAAACAATTTATTGACAGTGCACTACGCTATCTCGGCTTACAAGATTTAAAAGATTGTTTTTTAGATGAGCTTTCTGGAGGGCAGCGCCAACGCGCTTTTATTGCCATGGTCATCTGTCAAGATACCGATTATCTTCTCTTAGATGAACCATTAAACAATCTGGACATGAAACATGCCGTTTCTATGATGAAGCAGCTACGCCGCACAGCTGATGAACTGAAAAAAACCATTCTTATTGTTATGCATGATATTAATTTTGCCTCATCTTACTCAGATATGATTGTAGCATTAAAAAATGGGAAAGCGGCCTATTGTGGAACTCCCAAAGAAATCATGCAACCAGAAATTCTTAAAGATATTTATGATGTCGATATTCAAATAAAAACAATCAACGACATCCCTATTGCTCTTTATTATCGATAAATTCTTCTCATCATCAATAATCGGAAAGTTTTTCTTTTGTCCTTGCTTGCACTCTAAAATCTGATAAAAGTGGCAATATTGGTTTATTGGGGAATAGTTTAATGGTAGAACAGCGGACTCTGACTCCGTCAATCTTGGTTCGAATCCAAGTTCCCCAGCCAATGTAGCTGTATGTAGCTTGTAGCTTGCCAGCGTGTTTTGTATATTTTGACACTATGTTTTGTACCAATTTATTTTCTTTTAGATGATTTTAAGAGGTTCTCAAAGGGTCTTCAAAGACCTTTCAAAGATTGTTTAAATCCCTTTAATAGATCTTTTTCTCTTCTCCTAAATATCACAATTGGTAATGATGAGTTCCTTTGCCGGAATCGCATTATTTGACAAATTACAGGAATAAATTGTTCTTACCTCTTTTATATGGAATTGACTGAAGGTTTTTCGAATCTCTGGCACATCATTGAGAGAGAGAAGAAACTTCCCCTTTAATTGTGCAAGCAGCATAGACATCGTCTGGTAATCCTCCCGCTTAAACAAGTCCTTGCCATAATAATCCTCAACACCAAAATAAGGTGGATCAAGATAAAACAAGGTATTTGGCCGGTCATAACGCACAATAAAATCAGACCAATCTAAATGTTCAATGATAACTCTCGCTAAACGGCGGTAAATAAGCTTTAATATACCTTCAAGTTTGAAGGGATTAAACCGTGCACACCGGTCTGTCTCAACTCTAAACGTACGCTCTGCTACTTTCCCACTAAAACTTAAACGCTGCAAATATAAAAACCGCAAAGCCCGTTCTAAATCCGTAAGCGTTTCTGGATTTTGTGTCTGTAAGCGTTCAAACGTCTCACGGCTGCTTATTTGAAACGCTAACAGTTCTATAAAAGGGTGATAATGGCGTTGTAACACCCGAAAAAAATTCACCACATCTCCTGAAAAATCATTGATAATTTCAGTTGATGGTATCAGTTTCCGTCTAAAGAATATTCCACCCATACCAACGAAAGGCTCGGCATAAATGCTATGTGGAATATCTTCAATGATTTTGACAATGGTTTTGGCTAATCTTCTTTTGCCCCCAATATAAGCAGCAGCTGGTGAAATAGGTTCAACAGATTTTAATTTTTCCTTATGAAGTATATCCATTATTTTTTAACACTCTTTCATCTATGTTAACCGTCTTCTCATTGCTTTAAGTGATAAGAAGTAGCTGTGATGTTAAGTTAAGTTGCATCGGACGGGGTTGTCGCAAAACTTTCTCCCGTTGCCTGGGTGACCAGCCCAGCCTCTATTTTTGTTCCTTTCCTTGATTTGGTGCCTCAAAGGTAATTTCTGTTGTGTAACCGCTTTGTTTTTCATAGCGGTGGGTGACGGTAGCGGCTTTCCATGACCCATTAATTTCTTTACGGAACCCTTGAAGCAGCAGCGGTTGATCCGCCATGATTTCAGGGCGTCCCGCAAGAGTTAAGGAGCCACTGCCTACAGCACGGCATAAGCGATCCGACTCGGAGGCAGCCGCCGCTTGTGCTTCTTCTTGACTTGGATAACAACTGCGCAGACGACGTACGGGACCAGTAAACCCTGTTTGATGCTTGACTTGGCATTGTTGCCCTTTTGCGCGATCAAAATAAGAAGTTTCGATGGTGCCGTATTGGGTGCGCGGCTCTAGGGTGAATTCCCAGCTGGAACAGTCATGCTTATGGATGTCGAGTGCTGGTAAATTATCCCCGCTTAAAAATAAAAACTTATGGTCTTTGATTAAAAAACGCGCCCGCATGCGGTCCGCAAGGCGGGTTAAAAAGTCAACCGCCGATTGATCGGTGCGCACCACATAAGGCAAGGTTTGTTTGGTAAATTGTGGACTGACCTTTGCTTGATAACCATGGCGTTTGGCAAGGGCCTCAACAATCTCAGCAATGGTTTTGTGGTCAAAATGTTCACTCGCCTGTTCTTTAAGTTCTTTGCGCATCGAGGCACTTTTGCCACAAAGGCGTAAAATCTCTCCATCACTGCCCCCAATACTCACCACCGACTCAACAACAAAACGCCCCATAAAGGCACGGATGCTGTTTTGATAGCCAAAGGTGACATGGAGTGCGCTGTTACTGGAGGGAATCTCTAAATCATTGCCACTATCATCAAACTCCGCTTCAAATGTATCGGCTTCATTGCCCACATGATCGGTAATGGTTGCCGTTAAAAGACGCTGGTAAAAAACCTCATGGACAAGATTCTCCCCCACCCTCACCTCAATAAAAGGATGTGTGCGCATTAATCCCATAGCCTTTTGACCACGCTGTTCTTTTCACATGATAAAAATTCAGGCAGAATGACCTTTAAGCCCCGCGGCAACAGAGCACCATACCCTGCAATACCTGGATTGGCTTGCAAAGTAGCTTCACAATAACCTTTGATCGCTCCAACTTGAGAACGGTCTCCTAATACAGCCATAGCATGTTGAAAGCAGATTAGATCAAGACTCATATCCTCTAGCTCTACCACGAGATGCTTTTCTGGTATCTTCATGGCGTTTCTCCTCCTTGGGAATATTGATCATATCCCTCTTGGTATTGTCCTTGCGGTTTTCCACCATCGAAAAACGGTAACAAGCTAATGGCATAGCGAATACGCCCCGATTGACCAGAGCGACTGATGTAATCATGGTCTTTCGTGACACTGGTGATCACTACAGATCCATGGAGAATGGCACTATAGCCGTTGTCACTCATCCAACGAATCATCTGAACGGGCTTGGCTGCACGAATGGTTCTGGTGATGGCATCTATCGCTACCCGGTCCCCAAACTCTTCTGGAAACAACACCCCGTGGATGGTTTTGGGATCATTGCCATAGCCGGTAAATTGCAAACCAGGAGCCTCACCAAAACGCTCTAAGCAAACCCAGGAGGCAGAGAACTCTTCCTCAAACGATTGGAAATTAAGCCAGTCTACATAAAAGAGATGTGGACCTAACATCAGCAAAGGATCTCTCATAGACGCCCTCCCATTGATTGTATCCCTTCCAGCACGTCATTTCTTTCGAAACGTATCATTGCATCTCTCCTACCATTGCGCCATCCTAGCACTTCATCCCTCCCCTCATTGTGTTCTTTCCAGCACGTCGTCTCTTCCCTTATTCTGTCGTCCTTATCATTCTGTGCCACCATGCAGCGCATTGGCGCGTGCCCGTTGCAAAGCATGAGCAACCGCACGACCGGTGGCCATGGGGTCACGCGCCCCATTAACATGCACTGTGACATTTTGATTGTGGGTGATGGGGGAACGGTCTTTGTCTCTTGGTTCTCTGGCAGATGAATTTACAGGAGAAGCCCCCGCAAATTGTACTATGGGTTGGATGGACGTTTTGCCTCCTAAAAAACTTGGCAAAAAATCTCTTACATCAATCGACCCAATCCACCCCTTTATGCGGTGAGGTAAAGATTTACAATAATCCATCAATTGTGAGATGGACGACATAAAACCATCAACAATCCAACTCGCTAAATCTTCACCGGCTTGTTCCATACCAACCTTGGCACTCTCTGTGAGCTTTTCGCGGACAAAAAAGCTTCCCAACCATTGCCAAAAGTTGGAAAAGCTTTGTTTAACACCCTCCCACAAACCAGCAAAGCTTTGAGAAACAGAGGAAAGTCCTTGTTTAAACTTTTGCCAATGGGAAGAGAGATCAAAAGCAGCAGCAATGATATTTTTCCATTTGGTGATGGTTGCCGTATCGGCACCAAAAAAACGCATAACGGCTTCAAAGGCTTGGCCCCAAGCCCGTGTTATCCCCCGTGCAAAACCTTTGACAAAAGAAGAAAAACGATCCCAATATTTCCACAAAGCAAAACCAGCAGCAAGGATGACAGCCACAACAGCAGCAATGAGAGCCCCTATTGGGGTAAAAATCCCCCCCACAACAGAGGCAATAGCTGCCCCAACCACTTCGATGACTGTCCCAATAAAGCCAAAAGAGGCAGAAAATGCCGCACCTGAAACGGCTATCCCCCGTAAAGCCCCCACAAGTAAAGTCATGGGGCGAAGAAGACGCAGCGCACTCCCACCAAGCCCTGCTGCCATTAAACCCAATGAGCGCCCTGAAGCGACTAATCCGCGCCAACTTGCCTTCAGCGTGCGGCTCACAACCCTCATCTTGATAAAAGAGCCCATCAATTGAAGAAGCCCAAGGCGGGTTCCCGCCATGGTAAAACGTACAACCCGCAAAGCAATATTAAAAGCCATCAGGGCGGCAATGGTTTTGATGATCACACCGGTTAAAACAGGGTGTTCATTAGCCCACGCCATCAAACCATTGACAAATCCCCCAACACTTTCCATGAGACTGTTGAGAGGAGGCAGGAGCACTTCACCAATGGTGATCCCTAAAGCCACAATACGGTTTTGCAACAGTTCAAATTGCCGCATGGCACCGGTTGCTTGTTTATCGGCTTCTTGTTCTACAGAGCCTTTAAAGACTTGTGGATCTTTCACATAATCTAAAGCTTGCCCTAACAATTGGGGGTTCCCCACCAATTTGGCAAAATCACCGGTAAACTCCCGCCCTGCAATGGCAATCAGAGAGCGCATCCCTTGTTCAGATTTGCCCAACACATTAAAAAAGCGCACCAAGGTACCGGTGGCATCTTTCTCCAAATCTTCCATGAATTTCTGGCGTGAGAGCCCAATATTGCTAAAGGCATCTTCAATATGTTTGCCTCCTGCTTGAATGCGCGCACTCATCGTATTAAAACCACGCGCCGCACTCTCTGGAACAATCCCAGCAGAAATCATCGCTGTACCAAATGCCGCGGTTTCGCGCGCTGTCAACTTAAACATAGTGGCTGCACCGGTGGCACGATTGGTAAAATCAGACACCTCACTGGCCTTTGCTGCCATGTGGTTAGAGAGATGGTTGATGGCATCCCCTAGATCTTCAATACCTTCCTGATTAAGCTTAAAGACATTGCGCAATTTGGCAAAGCGTTCCCCAATCTGATCCCCTGTCATATCAAAAGCAACAGCCGCTTTGGCCGCATAAATGCTAAAAGCCTCGAGATCTTGTTCACCAATGCCTGCTTGGCTAGCACTGGTCATCAATTCTAAGACTTCACGGGCAGCCAAAGGGATCTTTGTAGAGGTTTCCAAAGCAAAACGGCGCAATTCTTTTAAACGATCAAGGGGAGCATCCAGAACCTTTTCCAAGCCCTTCATTGATTGATCAAATTGCATGGCTTTATAAAGAGGGGCAATCAAGGTTGCGGTTTGCGCAATCGCCCCCACCATGCGCCCACGCGCATGGATAAAAGCATTTTCTGCATGGGCTGTGGCTTCCTTAAGATGCTCAGGGTCAAACCACCCTTTAAAATGTTTTCGTGTCTGGTTTTGGAAATGCGCAACATCTAAACTAAAGGCTCTTAAGTCTCGCTTGGCAGAAGCGATCCCCTCTTGCAGATGATTAACAAAACGCACAACAAGGGAAACATCCATGATTGCATCTTATCCTAACATTTGGCTTTCATATTCTTGTTGTTTAAGGCGCGCGAGTTCTTCTCGATAAGCAATCACATCAAGCCAATCCATCTGGTTAATCTCTGAAGGCGCCCAGTGATAATAAAGGGCTAGTTCTGCTCCAAATTGTCTGGCAGAGAGGATTGGCGTGTGGGAAAAAAAGCAAAAAATGCCTTCAACACTGCCATAATATCGATAACATCAAGACGATTAATGAGTTCAACAGATTCATGAGACATATCGGCTAAAAGCACGGCTATTCCTTCCATCGCCTCATGGGTAAGCAATGCCTCACAAACTTTAAGAATGAGCACATCATTGCTCAATGTTGTTTTATCCTCTTCTAAGCCAAGCAGAACAAGCTTTGCCAACTGCGGTCCAATCAACACGGCTAATTGGCGTGCTTGCTTGAAGTTTGGGCGATAAAAGGTCAATTTGTGCCGTGTCAATTCTTTGCCATCACTCTCCTTATAAACAAGGGGAACTTGGAGCTCTACATCAAGGCTGGTTTGTAAACTTGTCATGATCAATTCCTATAAATTGAGAATAGAGCGGCGCCGTTCACCAATCTCTTGTCCATTGCGCACAAGCCAACCGCCCCGTTTAAAAGAAAAGCGGTGTAAAACAGAACCATCCCAAAATTCCGTATAGTCCCAAATATTTTTGATCTCGCAATCATAGCCTGTGGCTTTTCCTGCCGTTAAGCCTTCGCTATCCACCTTGACCAACCGCCCTGTCACATCAATGGAATGTTCATGCTCGCGTCCATCTTCTTCAGACACCACATGTTTTTTGCCGGTAAATTTATGACGAAGACCAGGAGGACCACCAAAGATACCAATCACTTCAGGGGTGTGGCTGCGGATTTTCATTTGCAAATTTAATGCTTTGACACCAAGACCGCTCACATCAATTTGCATATCAGAGCCCCCTGGTTGATAGGTTTCTGTGATTTCTTCTAACGTAGGCAATTTGAGGGTTTCAAGATCAAGATGGAGATTGACATCATCATCAACAATCAGGGTAAAACCACGAACAATTCTTAAAGTCATATGTCACTCCTTGCTGCTTTGCGATACCCCTCTAGCGTATCACCAAAAGCATATGTCATTTTCTTTTGGATATCTTGCGCCAGCCGATTAAAGTAAGCACCATTGCGCCGGCTGCCAAAGCTTAAATCTTCGAGAGGGGGCACTTCTTCTGCATCAAATTCCACCCGCAATTTGCCAAGTTGTAAATTGCTGTTTGAATTTAAATCCCGATCAAACCAAACCCGCCCACCAAGCAGTGCACCGCGTGCAATCATATCATCAAGAAAGCTGGTCAAAGAGCGGGTAATGGCAATAACATGTTGACCGGTGAGATTCTCATCATTAGCCCAAGGGCGTAAATTGTTCATGATGGTTTTTTCCAGTGCCGCACGGGTGCGCACCACATTGACAAAACGCCAAAGCGGATCACTGGAGGTGGTATGATTGCCCCATAAAATGCGCCCATTGGAAGCTACTTCTCCCTGCCCATTTTGACTAAGGCGCGCGGGAATAAAGGTCGCAATATCGGCTTTATTGAGACGGTTTGCCTCATGATCAATTTCCCCATCAAAATAGCTAATGGGGCGTGCTGTCCCTAAAATACCATGCACATCTTGATTGGAGGGAGACCAGAAAACACCGCCCCTTTGCTTGTCACGTTTGATAAACATGGCGGCGGCAAAAGGACTTGCGGGTTTTATACTCACACCTCCCTCACGATTTGCCACCCGTACAAAGGGATCAATCAGATAACAAAAGCGTGAGGAAAAATCTGCACGATAGGCAAGGCTTTCTTGCGTATTTTTACCCCCCGTATCAAACACAGCAATGGCTTGTAGCTTTTCTGCCACCTGTTCCAAAGCATCTGCCACAGGGTTTTTGCCATTATCAAGGCGCCCTGCACTATAAGCTGGTGCAAGTAAAATTCCAGGTTCCACCCCCAAATGCCCCCGCGCATGAGCCAAGGCATGCACACCGGTCAAGTGAGTATTTGATCCCACCATTTCAGCTTGTGTCTCAGCAATGGTTGACTTTTCTTCCACCCGCACAAGGATCACTTGTGCCTCAATCCCTTGCGCGCGCACGGCATTGATAACATCAAGAGCTGTGCCCCGTGTCCCAAGCTTTTGGATTTTGTCTGTCTCATGGGTGAAGACCAACACGGGCTCGTTAAGGGGAAAAACTTGGTTGTCAGCATCAGGGGCTGTAACAACCGCCCCAAGGGCGGTTTGGCTAAACATCTCTAAGGGCCGAGAAGCTTGACCATCCTCAATGAGGCGGATACCATGATTAAATTCTATTGCCATTTTGCTCTCCAAATCAATGGAGAGACCATAACAACAAGAGCTCCCTTTCATAAGTCTGACACTGTCAGTCAAAAAAGCCCTTTAAAAGGGCTTTGAAAGAGATTTTAAAAACATATCAAGCATCATTACACTATTGTTTGAGTGTCTAAGCTTCTTCACCTTTTTCTTGTGATTTATGCCTAGGCTCTGCCATTGTGTCTTTATCCACCACGGGAGGAGAGAACACTCCGTCTTTGTAAGTCCAGCCGATTTGTGCTTCACTTGAGCGGATAGCTTCACCATCAAAGGCATGGACATAATTCTCAGATGCGACAATAATATTCGTTACTACACCATTTTCAACAACTGCATATTTCATGAAAAACTCCTATATAAAAAATCTCAACAATATTGCGCCATTTCCACCGTCACCACTGTTGTAATTTGCTGCATCCTTTCCAGGAAAATAACCGCCACCACCACCACCTGCATCAGCTTGGTTATGGCCACCTTTACCACCTTTACCACCTTTGTCACTTTCACCACCACAGCCACCATTACCATTATTAGATCCCCCGCCGCCGCCTCCACCTCCAAAAAGAGAACTTCCACCCGAGTAGCTTCCGCCATCTCCACCATCACCGCCAGAAAAAATAAAGTTTTTAATGCTTGTGTAACCTCCTCTTCCTCCTTTTCCTACTGTTTCGGTAACTCCACTACCATTAGAGCCTATACTCCCACCATTGGCGATGAGAACCCCTTCAATAATCGTGGCACCACCATTACCATTTTTACCACCACCACCAATTTGAATATTTTTTGCTTTTCTAAGCTGAGATCCTTTGATTTTAACGCGTACACATTGCCCTCCACCGCCTCCACCTCCACCATAATAGGTGTATGTGATACGACCGTTATAAGTAGTTTTTAACCGGACTCCAGTCCCTCCACTGCCTCCACCTCCCCATGCCCATATTTCTACCTCTGTGTCATCAGTGACATCTGCGGGAAATGGAAGTGTACCACTTTCTGTAATGAGAATTTCAACCGGTTTTTTGACTAATGAAGCTATTAATTTATCTATTTCTGATTTCGTATAAACAACATCACCATCCACTTTAAGCGGTCCTTTCAACGTGCTTCCCGTTGTGCTTAAACTTGTCACCGTTTCACCATTATGAATAAGGCTAAACGGCGAATTATCCAAAAGTTCTAAGCCACCACTCATGGTGACTTTGCTGGTAAATTTATTGTAATTTTTCCATTCATTTGGGCTTGTGAGGCGCCCATAACTTGTTAGATCTTGATTAATCTTAGCTCTAAAATCATCAAGCCCCACGATATCTTCGGTTTTATGCTGGTGCGCGCCTAACAGGGAGACAGCACTACCAAAGGTAAAATTGTTGTTGCTTGATTTATAGAGAACATAATTATTTGCTGCATCTTTTGCCCCCTCGATATCGCTTAAATCAGCAAATGAGAAAGTTTTATCGGCTGCCATCTTGCCATTGAGAGTGCTTTCTAGATCTGTGATTTCACTTATGGTATGCGTGTGTTGTAAAGGCGCTTTTTCGTCTATTTTTTCCTCAACAGCCACAAGCGCTTGATCAAGTTTATTGAGGTTTTCACGCAAAATAGGGAATTCAGAACTGATAAAACGCCCTTCTTGTGGCAATTCCATGTCGAGTTTTTTGGTTTTTGTCATCTCTTATTCTCCCATCATATGATGCCGGCGCCAAAATCACACACCATGGAACGCGCCGCCGGTCCACCGGTAAGGGTGAGTTTAAGGCGTGCTTGTTTGGCTGTTTTGTCACCACTAATAAATTTGCGCTCTGTCCAGAGAGGCTCCGATAACTGTTCTGTTTCATCGAGTTTCAAAGGGACAAACGCCCCATCATCCAGTTGCATCTCGAGGGTGAAAGAGGAACCGCCCGGCAAGAAGGTTTTGATATAGCTGGTCAATCTTGCCTTTTCCCCAAAGGCAAAAGCCCGCGTGATATAAGTTGCTGTTTTATGAATCTTTCCTGCAATCAACTGAACCGGGGCAAATAACACCGGAGAGAGTTTCTCTGTGCCTTTAAGAATGGCGCGAAGCTTGACCTTTTCACTGATATATTCGCTAAGGCTTAGCAATTGAAAGGGTAGCAGTTGGTAAACCGTGCCGTTGTTGCGTTCAATTTCAAAGATGACAGAGCAATCGCTTGAAGGCAATTCTACCGCTGCACGCACTTGCAAATCAGAACAATCCACAAGATCAAAGGTGCCTAAATCAACCATCTTTTCTGTTTGCCTGTAGCGTGCAGCCAACACCCGAAAGGCTAATGCTTCATCTTGATGGGCGCTCCAGCTTTGTGCATTGACAGAAGAAAAGCGCGGACCCGTCACATAGGGGTGGCTTGAGACATATCTTTGGCTGTCTTTATCAAAATCCCCAAGTTTAGCCAGTGATACGGAATGATCCGCATCATCGGTTTTAATGACAAAGGCGGTCAGACGGTCATCAGGGACGGTTAAGGGTACATCATAGCGTGCGCTAGCCCAGCCGGTTTTGGCACCCTTCATGGAATAAGATGTTTGGGCTTGAATATCAGCGGTCGGATAACCGTTTTCGGTGGTGACCAAATCAATCACCAGATCATGGGCTTGATTGCCTATTTTACAAAGATGGAAATCAATCCCCGTGATTTGCCGTGTTTCATCAGGGGTAAAGACTTGGGCTTGCGGGTCTACTTGTGTCCATATTTTCACCGTGGTGGTACGTCGCATCACCTTTACATCAATCACCCCTTGACCGGTAAAAAGCCCTGTTGCAACGGTGCCCCCTCTGCCTCGTGCAATCACATTCTTTGTACCAGCCGTAATATTCGCAGGAATGCTAAAGATGCCTTCAAGGGTGCCTTTGCTATCGGCAACAAGGCGGCTGTTGGGTAAGACATCCACACCATCAAAGGTAAGGCTTTCCAAGATTTCACCACGACCAAAGCCTTCAATCTTAAAATTCAGCTTAATTTGTCTTAAAAAATCGATTTGCTCTCGAGTCTCATTGATGAGGTCATCACGTACTTCCGTGTTACGGATAGTTCTCCCGCGATTCCATCCCATATTGAGTTGATTGGTGACACTTGAGAGCCAATCGGTGCGCTGTTCATGCCAAAAATCTGTTGCGGGGGTAAGGGAGACAGTCCCGGGGAGAGGTGCAAAATTTTGATAGGGGTTGATCTTTTCGCAAGCCGTAGTCAATTCTTGCGCAATGATCACTTCATTGGTCCAGTCAAGTGTGACAGGGGCGTTCAGGGGGGCAGTATAAAAGGTTGGATCAATGGCAAGCTGTAAAATGCCATGACCAATAGCCCCTGTTTGGGGAAACCCTTCATCGCGATAACTGTCATCGAGAAAAGGGTCTGCAAACATGCCTTTTTTGGCAACAGGCTCTTTAGAGTCAACATTGCTTTTAATGCGCTCTAATTGCATGAGGCGGTCAAGAGAGAGCACCCGTTGAAAATAACGCCACATCTCATCATAAGGGGCAACACGCGTGCCATCATTAGCCACTTGGGGGGTGCTAAGCCAATTGTTGGTAATGGTAGCAAGGGAGAGCACATCATCCGGGACACTGGGAGCCATGGGTTGGTCTGCCGAGACGCCTTTGATATAGACAACATTGCCTCCTGTGTTGAGACCAATACGGTCAATGCGGGGGAGTTTATAAGTGTAGCTTACAATGATATCACCTCCCTCAGCCCCTCCTGAGACGGTGATTTCCTGCGCTGTTACTTTATCCGCTTTTATGCTCGCGCGGTATCGATAGGTCACTTTATAACTACTGCCGGGGAGTGGTTCATCGCCCATGGGCGCCCAATCAATGGTGTCTCCGGTTTTTTTGAAATCCTTGCCTTCTTTAAATTCCTTGGTTCCTTGAACAATTTTGATAAAAGCGGTGATACTTTTGTCCGCCACCCCATCACGCCCGGAGGCAACTGCACCGCGAGTGATTGTCACGGTTTTTTCTTTCGTCAACAAAAGGGAATGAACAGCGGCAATGGGGGTATAATAGGTTTTAAAGGTAAAGCTTGTCTTGCCCTTTGGAGGTGCAAAAATATGGGTTTCACTAGGAACGGCACTTGTCGAAAAGTCCTCGAGTTCTTCATAGCGCAAAGCAGCCAAGCGCTTGCGTTTGAAACCATTGATATTGGCTTCTCCCTCTTGAATACTGAACACTTGCTTTTGTCCCTCTTGCCCCAAAGCTGTGACACGGCATCCCCCCACGATATAGTGTCCATGGGAGCGATCATACGTCGCAATGGCTTGCATAGCGGGTTCAAGTAATGAGGGGGATTTTTGATCAATCAAAACACCATCTTGCAAGATATAGACCGGAAAAAAAGTCCCTTTCTGGTCATCATCTTTGAGAGCCCAGACAAGTTTTGCGACCTCGCGTGCCGCACCTCCTTCTCCTTCTGCCAAGGACCCTGTAACTTGTCCTAACAGTTCTGGATCATCCTCATAGGTCACCCATTTCTTTTGCAACTTTACACCGATTTCCACGCGCCCCATCATGGAAATATTCGTGAGAACAGCATTTGAGACGGGAAAGATATCGCCTGCAATATAAATCTTACCCTCCGTTAAGGTAACGGTCTTTGTGTCTTTGTTGACAAAGGCATCTGCTCGTTCAACGCGGTCTCCTTCTTGTGCCACAAGGCGCCCCAAACGGTCATGACGCCCCCTGATGATGGTTTGCATTTCATTGAGTTCACCACCTTGAAGAAAAGAGCGCCTGCCATAAAACACCACGCTTTGTTGTTCATCTTTGCCGACCGATCTATCAATTGCAAAGGGTAGTCCGCTTTCATGTTTCATGTTAAAACCTCAATAAAATCTTGAATTGTTCGCGAACATCGGCACGCAAAGGAATATTAATGGGCGTTTTGAGTATCTCGACACCGCCATTGAGTTCATCAGGCTCCAACCAAAGCTTGCCAACCGCTATGTTTTCTGCGGGGGTAGCGTGAACGAGAATGGAAACAAAAGCTGCTTGTTTCCCGTCAACATCGTGAAAGTCTGTACGGGCAGCAAGAAACAACAGAGTGCCTGTTGGGGAGGGATTAAATCTGTTTCCGCAATGGTTGTAAACACCCTCTAAAACCTGTTCGACAGGCGCTACAGCATAGCATCTGCGATACCCAATCACACCATCTTGGCTGTCTCTTAACACGAGATAAAGCGTGCGACCATGAAACCACTCTGCCATAAGGATATCGCGTTCATGTTTTTTAACCGAACACCAAGGAAAATTTGCCAAATCCCAAGGGTAATCGATTTGGTTCCAGCTTAATTCCTCGTCAAAGTCATCAATCCAGTTGCCAATAAGCTTGCCTTCTTGTTTTGTGAGCGTGTGATTAATTTCTGTGGTGCGTCCAAAGGAAAACAGAGTGTCACGAGCTGTTAAGCGCACGCCACTTTCAAAATCCAGCATGCTGTCATCAAGGCGTGACATATCGCCTTCTATAGCTCCCACATCATAACCATAGGTCCCACGGCGAAAATCAGAGCGAAAGCTTTTGGAAAGGTCGACAATGGCTTCAATGGCTTCAAGGCTGCTTTGTTCAGGCAATTGATCAAAATCAAGTTGAAAGGAATTCCACCATGCACGCCCTGACCATGCGGGTGTAAAGTGTGCAGAAAGCTCTAACCATTGAAGTCCCAACTCAATGGCTGCAACAGAACCACGCAAGCGCTGCCATGCAAGCCCTTGGTCAATCAGATCATAAGAATTCGAGAAATAAGGCGTGAGTTCTTGTAAACCATATTCATCAATGAGAGAGGGCAACCAAGATGGAGGGCGCGTGATTAATTTGGCACGAGAAATATCTTCGAGTGCCCTTTTTACTTGAACATCAACAGCCATTGCATCAGCAAGGCAGCGTTCAAACAAGCTTGAATTTGGCGGCAATAACAACGAGACCATCAATAAGCGTGCCCCCGTAATGATAAGGCAATTTCCCCTAGTGCTATCGCCTCATGAGGGGCGACCAGAATATCCTTGCACGGTTGCGTTATCTCCACATGATGCACACCCTCAACCATCAGGCGACTGAGTATCCAACTTAAAGAGAGATCACGCCCTAGTCTCCATGTACGCGCCCACTCTTCTCTCAAATTCTGCTCTGCCTTTTCTAAAACAAGAAAACCTTCATGAGGCAACAACCAAAGATCAGCCGAAATATCGATCACCCGCTGCACGGCACTTTTGACCAAGAGAGTATCATTGGTCATTTTTACCTGTTCTTCATCAAGGGCTGCTTGCACCTTGGCAATCAAAGCCTCATCAGCCACCCCTGATGGGCTGTCACTAAAAAGCGCCACATGAATGAGCGGGCTTTTACCCTCACGATAAACAAAAGCATCTTTGACATGGATATCGCTGGAGAGGGCAAAATATTGGTAGCGGGGCACTGTGCCCCCTGTGGAATGCCCTTGCCTATTTAAGCGAATGCGGCGGCGAAACCGCGCATCATCTTCATCTAAAAGGCGCGTAACCCCATGAAAATCTCCCAAATGGTCTAAACTTGTCCCACGCGCAAATTCCAGTAAATTGTCTCGCGCTACTTCATTAATCCGTTGGCGCAACAGCAACTCTTCATAAGCAGCCGCTTGTAATTGTATGACCACGGGGTCATAAGCGGTCTTTTCCACATTATAGGGAATATGATGAGCTGCAAAAACATCCACCAAACGCGCAATCTTTTGCTCTAAAATTACTTCAACACAAAGCTCTTCAATAATTTGTGGCAGAGGGAGTTGTGAAAAGGGTAAATGTTCAAGCTCTGCCATAAAAAACCTCTAAAGGAAATTGCCTCTCTTGCCCATGGGACCAATCCCCCAAATGTCCATCGGGATAAAAAACACCCCTTAAAACAAAGTGGAATGTCCCCTCGCGCGTTGCTTTGGTCAGATCAATCCTTTGCAATGAGAACCCAGGCTCTCCGCATTCTGGATTATCGAGCGCGCAGGCAATGGCTTGATAAAGACGTAAGATTGTTGCAGGATCAGCATTGGCATCTTGGAATTCTCTGACATCACACCCATAATGGCGACGCAAAACCCGTGTTCCTATCCTTGTCATTAAACATTTATGGAGTGATTGTTGGCAATGATCCCAACCATATAAGAGAGAGCCATCCTTTTCGCTCACCCCACAACGCATGGTTTAAGCCCCTTTGCTTGTCTTTGTGGTAGAAACGGTTGGGGCCGCAGCAACAACGGGGGCTGTTTTTTCAGCAATCTGACCAAGAAGCAAAGGGTATTTTGCTGCCTCACCGCTTAAACGGATTTCTTCACCCTTGCCTGGTGAACGGTTGCCTGCAACAAAATCGGCATTGGTTAAAACAACATAAGTGTTCTCATGCATGATAAAACTCCTTTAAAGGGGGGAAGAGGTTGTGGAAGGACCGATTTTGACCCCGCCGTGTTTATGGCTTGCGCCAACAGAAATTTGATTGTGCTGCAAATCTTCTGCTTCAATCTGTACACTGCCCGTTAATGCAACACGGGTTGCTTGATGAGAAAGCACCAGACCTTGTGCACTCAAATGGATTTGGTTTTCTCCATGGGAGAGAATAAGTTCATCTTTTGTCATCCGCAAAGCGCCCCCCGCATAACAGAGCGCAAGCTCTTGCGGCGAGCGTGCGGGGTTAGGCATATCCTCACTATAGCTATCGCGTACAACCAGAGAGGCGGAGCCAATTTCACCATGGGGGTTCAACAACCGCACCGGATCACCAACATTGAAAGGCATATTGCTGGAAACAGCCCCCGCCGCTTCTTGTGCTTGCAGCCAAGGCGATAAAACCGCTTGTCCATTGGCACTCTCAGAGAAAAGTTTCACCCGCACCCTATGACCATCAACTTCTGCAACCCGCCCGATCATGTGTTGGTTGGCAAGACAGCGTTCAAGCGCATCAAGACGCTTCATAATTTGTCGAAAGGTATCGCTTAAGAGATGTGCATCATTCATGCCCCCACCTCATTGTCTAAATAAATCAACCCAGCTTTGAGTTGTCCCGCATCAGCAAAAATATCCTGTCCCAAATGATATAAATCTTGGTGCCATTCCACCACACTGATCGATACACCACGCTGCTTAATCGCCGCAGAGATAATGGGATCAATTGACACATCCCGCGGGGCACTTAAATGTGTCAATCCCCACAATTGTCCGCTATGGCATAAAACCGCGATAGCTTCTGCCAAAAGCCAACTTTGGATATCACGCTCTTTACCCGTGGTAATAATAAAAGCCCCTAAATGGAGATCCGCACTCTGCTGTCCAGACGCCACAGAAGTTAAGCGACTTTCTAAAACCGCAACACGCACAGCTGGTGCCACAAGCATTTGTGTTTCAAGCTCTTCTAAATTAAAGCGTCCAAATTGACAGGCACAATCGCGCACATCTGGCAAAGCGCGTTTAAGGCTCTTTATCACCGCCTCACGAAACGCATTAATACGCCCTGCTTGCTTGATCATTTGACTCACGAAAAGATCCTTCCCAACCAATCCTCTGCTGCTTTGACAATTTCCACTTTATTTTGCTCTGAAAGCCCCAAATAAGGGCGCGCCGGCATGGTCACTTGCGGCACACACACAAAACGCTGTGCTTTGCTGCTTTTCAGAAAAAAGCGAAGGGTTTTGCCATTTTTGGGGCGAATAACCCCACCCAATTGATGAATCCGCGCATAAACCAACCCACTCCCCACCATCACCTTTTCTGGTGAAGCTTTCATATCAATGGAGCGTGAGAGCGCCCCACTGGCAAAAAGAATGGAGGTACGGGCATGATTGTTTTTCCACTTTTCTCCTTGGGGAGAGGTTTTTTCACTTTGAATCCGCCGCCTTGTGCTCTCTTGAATGAGGCGTCCAACCCCTTGTGCTAAAGTCCCCATCGAGCTATC
This sequence comes from Bartonella tribocorum CIP 105476, assembly GCF_000196435.1. Taxonomy (NCBI): domain Bacteria; kingdom Pseudomonadati; phylum Pseudomonadota; class Alphaproteobacteria; order Hyphomicrobiales; family Bartonellaceae; genus Bartonella; species Bartonella tribocorum. Next base: position 1,949,561 of record NC_010161.1, read on the forward strand.
AGCTCCCTTTTGTAAAAAGGATAAGGCCGCTTCAAGCCCTGTCTCTTTAATCTCAATATGGGTTGAAACAGACATGTTACCTTCCCATCAAACGCGGTTTAGCAGTAAAAAAAGCCCCATCACGCACGGGACCATCTTCGCTCATAATTTTAGGCTCATCGCCCCCCAAACCCGCCTTGCCTTCCGCAATGCGTTTCAGCAAATCAACCGCCTGTTTGTAACGATCTTCAATGGTGGTGGTCAGTGCCGTATGGCGTATGGCTAAATTATAAACAGCAATATTGACACAAATCATGCTGAGAGCCGCCGGCTGTCCAACAATGGGGACACAGTAGCGATGAGACAAATGCACATCAATCTCACCACTTGCTTGGTTTAGAGCAAGGGCAATAGCTTGATCTAAAAGCACTGGATCAGAATTCTCATCATCAAAAGCACATAAGTCTTTTAAGAAATCATCACCCCAGAGCTCTTCAATCAATGTTTTGCTTGCATACGCCATCTTTTAAAGATTCCCTTAAACAACATCTTGCAGCAACACACCGGCATCTTTTGCAGCGACCAATTCACACACCCGTTCACCCACACGCACCCGTTTACCACCCGATAAACCAATATCTGGATCAGAGATCACCCCAGAGATACGCTCACCCAATTGAGCACTAAAGCCCCAGCTAATCACCGAACCATCCGCCTGTTGCTTGGTAGGATCAATATAAAGCAGAGCAATCTTATTGCCCCAAACGCGCGCCAATTGCGCCGTACGCCCTTTGCGAGCTAAATTCACTTGCGATTCACCAATGAGTAAACGATCGGGGTGTATTTCCATCAGATCAGCAAATTGCGCTTTGGTGACAAAACCATCAGCAGTACCACCCCCTTTAACGGCTTTGATGATTTTAGGGTGGCGTTTGAGTTTTGACCAAACAACTTTGCCCATCACAAGGGTGTTGGGCGTATAGATGAGACTTTTATCCATGGCCTCATCTAAAACAGCATAAGGGTCTGATTTCTCATAATCACTAAACTTATCCTCGCCTTTAAGCGTCATCACCCGCTCTGGCGCATAATTTTTATTGTCTTGCACAAGCGCTGCCACCCGCACTTCACGCCCCAATTCCAGCAAATTGGCAAGTCCTTCCACAGCTGTCTTTTCGGGGTTATAACGAGAGCGCTTTTCTGCCCGTGCGCGAGCTGCTGCCTCAATATCGGAATTGGGAATGAGATCATCAAGCCCGTAATCTTTGACACTGGCTTCCCGTTCAAAGGCAGAAAATTCTACCACATTCGGGCGTCCTTTTCGCCCAACCTCAAGTTCAGGAACGGTAAAATTTTCCGCTAGAGGAAACTCACTATATTTAAACACCTCACTTAAAACAGAAACGCGGGGCAAAACTTTATCGCCAATAAGAGAACCTGCTGGATTGCGATACCCAATAGCAATGGCGGTAAGTGTTGGATCAATGGGAAAAGGTCTATTCATTTTTAGCCTCGATTAATTAATTTTAAAAGAAATAACATCACCAGCAGAGCCATCACTCATGGCAATACCAATGGTGCGGTCTGCTGCTTCTGCCTTTATGGCGTGCCCTTTGGGGTCAGAGGTCAAAAAATCACCAAAGGAAACATTGCCCCCACAGATCACTTCGCCCCAGCCACATTGACCAACATCAAGCATCTCACCAGCCTTTGCACTCAAAGAGCCGGCAGTGCCTAATAATTTATCACCCTTTCCAGAAGCCGTTGCCACCATTCCCTCAGTTCGTGCTGCAACAATGCAATAAGGTGAAATTTCCCCAGCAGCGCGAAAAGATTTAATCAAAATCATCGTACTCATAATGGGCGCTCCTTTTGTTCACAAATATGATCGACCGCTTGGCTAATAGTGATGTCGAAGCCTTTTTTCTTCTGCTCTTCCTGATAATGACGTGCCGCAACAGCAACCTCTTCTGGCGCAAGCTTTGGTTCTTGTGCTAAGGCACACACTTCTAGAGGGCTTGTTGAGGCAAGCGCCGGCAATTTTTCTATCAAACTTTTAAAATGCTCCATCCCCCCTTCAAGGCTACAGAGCGCACGATATTCTGCGCGGGCTGCCGGCAAAATCTTGCCCTCTTCAATGGTCTTGTCTAAAAGACTCTCAATGGCACTGTTTTTTTGCTCTTCTTGCAAAAGCGCTAAATCTTCTCGCGCTTTTTTTAATTGGGTGCAAAGTTCCACGCGTTCCTTTTCGCGCGCTTTAAGCGTTGCTAAAACCTCATCCGCTTTAGCATCTTCTGCCAACGATAGTGCACTGGCAATGGCTGTCAAATCCATCATTTTCTCCGTCAAAGTTATAGGGGGTATTTTGGGCTGTTCACGGCTTAAAGCCGTCATCACAAGGGCTGGACGATTGACCAGTCCAGCACCGGCTAAATTTAAAATTTCACCTTTCTTGGAATGGCGAAACTCAGGCGAAAGATAGCGATATTCTCGAGCAATAATTTTTTTGGTAGCCATATCTGTCCATTTAACCCGTCCCCAAATCGCACCATCCCGCTCTGCTAATTCTTCAATCCAGCCGCTTGCCGGCGCTTCCAAGCCATTTCTCGCACGGTGATGTTGTCCATGCTCATAATCAATCACAAGCGGTCCTTTATTGGCTGCAAAGGCTTTTAAAATAGTTTGCGGATTATAATGCCATTGTCGTCCATCACGTGCCTTCACATGGGGCGCTTTGGGCAACAACTCTACCCACTCAGGCGCTTGGCTAATGGTGGCGTCTTCAAATGAAATGTCTTGGCATAAAACGTCTGGACAGAGATCTATTAACGCAGCATGAAATGTCTCATCATAAAATGTCTGGGCATCCCCATCTTTTTGATCTTCGTGAAATTCCTGTTCCATACATTGCCTATTGCTTTACAATTGTCATTGGCAATACAATGCATGAAACCGCTTCACCTTATAAGTCTGACAGTGTCAGTCAAAAGAGCATTTCTCAAAAAAGCACTCTTTTCCCTATTATTCTCCTTGTGAGAGAAACCCCCGTGCTAAACCATCCCATAAAATCGTTTTCAAAGGCACTTCAAAGGCGATAGAGCGCCGTTGTGAAGTGAGAGGTACAAATTATCACTCCACACAACAAAGCCTCTCTCAAGCCGTTTTTTTTTAAAGATTGCTTTTGAACGTTGAAACTGTTAGATTACCCACGAGGCGTGAGCCAGTTTTGCCAGGACGGTTTTACCGGATCTGCGAGGAGTTGACCGCCCTCCACGCCTTCCCGTTTTCCCCATCTCGACCCTTCTCCGCAAAGCCAACATGGTTTTTCTCAAAGTGCGTTTTTTTAAAGATTGCTTTTAAACTTTTAAACTGTTAGATTACCCGCGAGGCGTGAGCCAGTTATACCAGGACGGCTTTGCCGGATCTGCGAGGAGTTGACCGCCCTCCACGCCTTCTCATTTTTCCTCACACACCAGTTCCTTCTTTGCAAAGCCAACAGAGCTTTACGGTGTTCTTTACAACAACCGTTCATCCTTCTTTTCAGCCGCATCCAATAAGCGTCCAATTTCTCTAGAGCTCTTTTTATGCATGGAGGTCAACCACCATTCTTGTTTGCTTGCTACCCATTTGACCACAAAGCGCCACCATGCCCCACCACTTTCACCAAAAAACATAACACCCTGCGTATCTTTGCGTCTGATAACGCCATGGGGGCGAATGAGTGTTTGAATGGCACCACGAAAATCCTCCAAGTGAAGAGCTCGTGCTTGATGCTCTAACAAAATATGTTTTACGCTGTCTGAAGATAAGCGAATAAGAGAGTCCTCCGCTGCAAAAACATCACGCACCTTTTGGATCATGGGGGCAATGGGAATAAATCCACGTGGCATATGTCCTTCAAACATGGCTTCCAAAAGGGGTGAGCCCACAATATCTTCAATGGCAATGCGTTTCTGATTGTCCCCCATGGCGTCAATTTTATCACTCAAAAAATTGCTTAAATTTTGCGCACGATGTTTTCCAGGATTCAAATGCCAACCAGGATCAATCCCCTTTGGTATCTTTTCAACGCGCCCCGTCCGCTTATTGCGCCAAACCCGCGTCTCCACATGGGGTGGCGCTGCCCCCTCTTCATAGCCTAAATTGTCTGCTTCATAACGGCTTACCTGTCGCACACTGCATTTACACCGCCAGCCATTGGGTGGATAAAGCCAATCCCAAATGGGATCATCAACAGGTGCCGTAAACCCCACCCAACTTTCATGTTCCAAACGCTTATGTTCTGAACTCGACAACGCATAGGTGAGATAAGGCAAAAATTCTTTATTATTTTGTGTGCGCTCCCACTCACCTGCCGCATGCGCACTCATGGTATTGGCCCAATAAACCGTTTCTAAGCGCCGCGGGCTGCCCAATTGCACCACACTCTTTTCACCCGTTTTCGGATCACGCGCTAATTTTTTCCCCCACCACCCTTTTTCCTGCAAAATCGGCATTAAATTTTTTTGAAACTCTTGAAAAGGAACTTGATGCTTTATCGCTTCTCCAACCGCTTGCTTAAAATCCTCTAAAATATCATAGCCTACCGATTTTGCCACCGTAAAGGAAAAGGCATGTTCTTCTGGTGCTATATCCCGCCAATCAAAACTTGGAACAAGCGCTTTGGCTTCAAAATAACGGGTCACCTCTTTAGGGGCCGTTTTAAAAAGTTCCTCATCCATGATACCCCAACCCACGTGCAATCATCTGCACCTTTGCCAAGCGTGCTGCCAAGGCATGATGATCCATCTCACCCAACAATTCATCTAAGCCTTTAAGGATATCCTCATAACTTTTAGCCTCTCTCACAAGCTTTTTAAAAGGTTCTAAAAGGGGTTCTAAATCCTCTTCCCAGTCGCTTAAAGCTTCTTCAGAAAGCCGATCCAATTCGTCGTGATGTTTCACGCCCTGCTCTCTTTCGCCCTGCTTTCTTGTCACAGAAATATCAACAACACCCCCACAATCAGCACAAACATCTGCCTTTTGTTGCCCGGCATCATCAGCTGTAAGGGAAGGAGCCTTTAAAACATCCTCTCCCTTTTTGGGTTGCGAAAAGCCAATCTTATTGCGCACTTCTTGCGCCCCCACACACAATCCTAAAGGAACAAGTTTTTCCAAAGCATCACTGATGGCTTTAATATCTTCATTTTCCGAAATCGGCCAATAGACAAGCGGAGTGCGCTCTTGGGGTCCAAAATTAATCTCAACAAAGGGAACGATTAAATCACGATTAGTGGTCAAGGCTAATTGGCGTGCATCAGCTCTAGCAATATCATGGCGTACATTTTCATGAATGCGGGCTTGCGAAAAAGACGAACCATCGTCTGTCGTCATGGTTTGCCCCAATACCCCTTTAGAAATCTGCCGATCTAAATATTCAGCCTTCGCGGCAAAAACCGCATTGCCACTGCCCCCTGCTGCTTCAATAAACTCAATCTCCATCTCTTTGGGAATAATCGCCGCCGCATCACTGGATAAATCACGTACCGCTTGAATCAGAACCCGCCGCTCCTCATGAGAAGAGCTTGCCCCATATTTACCAACACGCAAAGGCATGCCATAAACTTCTAAAAATGCCATCCAATCTTTCAGCGTATAAGACTTGAAGAGAAAAGCCCAAGCCGCAAGACGTGCAAGTCCAGAACGAATAGGCAAACCGCTTTTAAGCTTGGGTCTGTGAATAGAAAATTTATAAGCAGGCAATTCACTTCCATACAAAGACCCCTCTTCTTTTAAACGCAAATGAAAGCCATCCCGCCGATCCAATTGAAAAAACCGCTGGTCACGCCATTTCCAAGCAACCGGCCACCATTCCTTAGCACTCTTGTCCCACAAAGTTTCAACAACCGCATAGCCTTTTCCCAAAGCATCTAACAAATCCGCCACATAATCATCAACAAAAGTCGGTGCACTGATCACTTCCCGCACCGCATCCGCTATCTTTTTATCCAATGCACTGTTGCTTGCGGCAATCACCCCAGGCTCCACCCCTGTGAGAGCATTTTTACGCATGCCAAGCACAGCACGATAATGCAAATCGCGCTCTTCCATATCATCAGCAAGTTGAAAAAACTGTTCTGGAGCCCCCCTTGCTGCCTGCTGCAAAATATCAGCAAGTTGCGCAGGCGTCAAACCACTCACAACAGTTTGTGACCACACATCACGAACACCCCCAATGGTAGGGCTTGCAACTTCCCGTTCCAATCCCTTTATCTTAAGAGCCCTGCCCCATTGGTCTAAAAGTTGTACCATTTCATCATCCCATCAATAAATCTTTGATCGCATCGTTGAAACAAAAGCGGGTGAAAAGAGCGGACTTTCATCAAAACCATAAACCTCTCTCACAGGCGTATATTCGTAAATTTCCGGCGTCTGCCGGCTGGCAAAATAAGCCAAAGCGCAAGCAATCGCGCTATCACCATGACGCATAAAACCATCACTGCCTTTAAAACGATGATTGTCTGGAATTTTCACAATGCCATTGACATAAGCAAGCGCTTGATGATCCGCAACAATATCGCTATCGCGCGGCAAAACAATGGACCCATCCCCAAAAGCTTCCAAATAAGCCGGCATTTCCTTGCCATACCAACTTTGTGACAAGGACACTTCCTTGACAAGACCCCCATAACGCTGTGCCGCTTTTTCCGCTAAATAAGCCCCATTGCCCCGCGCATCTAACGCACCACCCAACAAACGTGGCAAACCACCCACAACATAAAATAAAATCTCTCTTTGTTGATCAAACGGCATATTGCGCAATTCCACCATAAACCGCACACGGCGCACCAAATCTTGTCCCACTTCCATCACCACAATGGAGGTGGCATCACCAGACCTAGCAAAATCAACACCAAAAACATGTTGACGCCGCCGATCAAGCCTAGAATGCAAAGGCTTGATATGCTTCTCACACCAAGAAAAAGCAACAATACTTCGTTGTTGTTCCGATTGATTTTTAAAATCATCCACACAAGCAAAACGCAACACCGCAATATCTTTCGCACAACAATTTTCAATCTGCAAACGCGTTAAAGCCGCCCCTTCTTGATCCGCCGGTATGGCATCTAACTCTTGGCGCATCGCACTCAAACGCACCCCATAAGAGGCACGAATTTGCTCTTCCCATTGTTGTTCTGCTCCCCTACTCCACACCGCCCCCTTCATGGCACAAACCCGTTTAAACAAACCATTTTTAACAGCCTCACCAAAAGGGTAACGATGCAGAGAAAAAGGAACCTTGCCTGCTTTTGCCTCACGGATCAGTTCATTGAAAGGATTAAGCACACCATTATGGGTGGAGATCACACGGATTTTACCCCCCCAAATAAGCAAAGCATTCACCGCATCTAAAACAGCGCGCACATCTTGATGAAACGCCGCCTCATCAATCACCACAATGCCCTGTAACCCCCGAATATTTTCAGGGCGGCTTGAGAGCGCTTCAATACGAAACCCAGAAGCAAAGCGCACCCGATAAGCAGAGATATATTTCGTGGAACCATCCGCCCTTTGATCTGGAAATAAAAATTCCTCTACATCACCACTGTGGCTTGTGATTGCCGAAGCAAAATTGCTCACATAGCCAATAAATTCACGCCCCTTATCTTTGGTGTCACCAATATAAAAAACATTATCGCCCCCAGCCTTAACGCTCGCTGCCGCAATCAGTGTATCATCCAAAGCTTCTGCAAAAGTAATGCCGGTCCGCCGCCCCTTTTCCACCAATTTTAACACAGACTTATCCTCAATCCATGCCCGTTGATGCGCCATCAAAACACCTTCCGCTAAGGGATCACTCTCTTTGGGAAAAGTGCTCCTCTGCCAAATGTCAAAGTGTGCCTGATCTTCAACAGCAGGGCTTCCACCCATCTGCCCTTCAGCCATGTTTTACCCCCAACACCTGCGCACGAATAGCCCGCGCACGCTCTTCTGAAAGCCCCGCCGCTGCCGCTGCAGCGTCAACCGCTTTGCTTGCTTTTTGGGTAAAATCCTTTTCTAATCTTTGCCGTCTGGTGGTCGACAAATGTTCAGCCGCCAAAACCCCTTTAAGCGCATTGGCCAATTCTTGGGCTGCCTTTGGTGAAAGGCTTTTTCCACTGCTCAACGTGGAAAAAATCAGCTCTTTAATCGCGGCGGCCGTCAACAGAGTAATATTATCAGAAGCCTTGGCATCAAAGCGTTGCGAAAGGCTTGCGGCAATTTCACGGGTTTGCTCCAAGCGCCTTGACATCACAGCCAAACGCAAAGAATAACGATTAAAACTGGAAAAGGAGGGAATAGAAAAATTGAGACCCGTTTCTTTTTTTAAAGCCTTCAAAGCCGCTTTAAATTCATCATAAATGGCTTTTTGCGTCTTTTCACGCCCATTTAAAGCCTCAGCCGCCTCTGCAATAATTTGATCACAAGCTTGCGGCAATAAATCAATCGCTGTTAAGCGTCCACGCCCGACCTTGCGCATCCCTCACCTCGTCTTTTATCGATGAACGTTTGGGGCGTTTAATCCCCTCAATGAAAAAGCTCCGGTCTAAATGACGTGCCCCCCGTTCCGTTAAAGCCGCAAGCAAAACAGAACCCACACATTTTAACGTAACAGCCCCTTGCTCTTCCATAAAAGCCAATTCATTCCGGACAAAATCACCATCCCGCCGGATACCGTAACTGTATAAAAGCCGCTCAATCATCGCACTCGATAAGGTTTCGCTCCGCTCACAAGCAAGCCCTTTTAAAATAATCAACCGCGCTTCTTCACGGATGATTTTATCCATATCTGCTTTCATTTCTTGGCATTCTCCAGTAAAAATTCTTGCAAGCGCTCACCAATGGCTGCCACCGGTTGTAATTGCGCAGAAAGCGTATTGAGGCGACCATTCAATTTCTCCATATTCACTTCCAACCTCTGCAGCGCATCACGATCAGGCAAAAAATCTATCTCCGTCTCTAACTTTTGCACACGCTCTTTAAGCGCCGTGATGTCTTTCAACATTTCCCGCGCACCAGAAGAAAAATAAGCTTTCAAAACCCCACAAATGGCAACAATGGATAACAACAAAGACAGCCAACCATTAGCCACACTAATATCTAAATTCACGCCCCCTCCTTGACCTCATTAAAACTGCTTTAACCGCAGCTTTTCTACGCTGTTCACAAATCAATAAAGCAGCACGATCACGGCTCCAATAATGCACCACTTCGCGCGTGTTCAAAGCATGTTCCGGCAACAAAGAAGGCTGGTGACACGCCATGCGAACAACAGGTGGCAATTCAGCCGATAAAAACGAATAAGAAAAGCTATCTCTTAGCTTGGGTGTTGAGCAAGCGCACACGCTCAAGCCCAAGACAACCGCTAGGAACAGTTGGCAAAACTGCATTGATCTCCTCCATTTTTGTAAGCTTTTGTTCCAAACTAGAAATCACCGCTTGTGCTTGAAGCCCTGCTTTTTGCGCAGCCTCTCTTTGCCTCTCTTGTTCAAGCCGTGCTTGTAAAGAAATCTTGGCAATCTCCAAGCGCCAATACACATCACGCGCTTTTTCCGCCTTTAAAACTTGCGCTTTCATAAAGCCAAAAGCCGCCAACATCACACCGCCCCAAAAAAGCAAACCCAAAGACAGTTTCAAAACAGGGCTAAACATGGCGCTTATCACTCCACCCCGTTATCTCCACCCCATCATAGACGCTGCTATGCTGCTTATGAGAATGTTTCCTATTGGAAAAATCCAACGAACCAAAACCACGATGCACCCCCAAATTCCCAACGATAATCGCCACCATGGAAGGAATAGAAATCGCTGCCATATCAACAATACGTGGTGCTCCCCACAAACCACCAGCAATCAGCAAAAAAATAACCCCCCAAGCAAACCAAAAGGACCACCATAAATAACGTTTCGAACCACGATAAGAGGGTTTCATGCTTCCACCTCGCCTCCAATCCCCAAAAGCTTTTTGGCGCGGTTCAAATAGGTCAAGCGGTGCACAAGTCCATTTCTTCCCCCATTAATTGCCTTGGTAATCCCCACGACATCATCTCGATCAGCAAGCTTATTTAAGCCTTTCATCTGCCAAAACCAAACAGCCGACCAAAGGGCTGCAGGAAACTTTTCCAGCACTTGCGGAAATGCCTCACAATCAACCGCTTGTTCATCGATTAAGCGCCAAAACTTCGTAAAACGACGGTAATTATTGCGCCCCGTCAACTGGATCAAACCACGTCCCTTAAAATGCACCCCATCACCAGGGTTGACATTACCTAAATCACGCCGCCCCTCATAAGCGCGCCCTGAGGCATATTCACGCAGGGTAAAAAAGCCATCACTCTCATGCGCACATTGGCTTAAAAAATGTGCAATACGCAAATGCGTCGTGAGTTCCCCATAAGATAAAGCTTTAGGCAACACGCGTGCCATTTCAACAATAATAAAATCTTGGCGCGCATGATGCGTCAGTTTAGGCGCAAGGCAATGAAGAAAAGAGGCATCTATTGAAATCATAACAAACCACTCAATGAATAAAATTCATTCGCAGTTTACGAAATCTCACGCCCCCCATATAAGCCTGACACTGTCAGTCAAAACCCTCAATACTCATAAAACTCTGGAAATAATAAACCTTGGGGCTCTTTTGAAGAAATTCTCTTCTTTAAGCGATAGGCTGTACGCACATGCATACCAGAAACTGCTGCTGCAGCATCTACCGACCAGCCTTTTTGCAGCGCTTGCATCATTTTTTGCCGCCGTTCAGCATCTCTACCAAGGGGGATAAGAAGGCGCACACCCGAACCATTAAAACAAAAATGGTTGATCAATTGCTCCGCCTCTTCAAACCCAACAATTTCAATCAACCAATCCGCATTCTCAAGACGCCCAGGGATATAAACTTCTCGTCCGCCAAAAGCACGCATCATATTCCATGCCGCCTCACTGCCCGCAACAGCGGCTATTTCACGCAATAAGGCAGGAAAATCGCTATAGATTTCCTCGTGCATGCACGCTTACCCCTCGCTTTGAACACCTTTTCGGATTTTCCGCCCCCAAACATTCATAACACGCATAAAATCGCCCCCACTCATCTCACAAAAAGCTTTACCACTCACCGCCATCACACTTTGTTGAAAAGCTGTCTCATCAAACAAGCAACCCTGATGCAAACGCTTCCATTGGGCACACAAAATGGCAATGCTTGGGTGTATTCCCCTTGAATCTTGGCGGACTTTTCCTCTCCAGTCAACCCCACCCTCACGCTGCAACCAGCTTTTCAACGCCTCAATGGCTTTTGCAGCATCATCGCTATCGCGTAAAAAGCGAATATGATCAATCCCTGTCTGTCTTTTGACAAAGGCAAGCAATGCCTTATCACAACGCTCGCGGATAATGCCAAGATTCCACCCTGCAATCCATAAGGCTTGAAGCTTTTTGGCATATTTGCCTCTCAAAAGCTTGCCATTGACCCCACCCCCATAGGCGCGCATTTCTTGCATCACCAAGCGCTGTTCTGAAACATTCAAATCTTTTGCCGATTGCTTGCCCGTCAATCGAAAAAGCAGGGCGCGATAGGTCTCATCATCAAGACCTAACGCGCGTTTGCCCATATGAATAGCCGCTAAAGACATGGTATCCCCTTACTAACTCCCTTTATGTCTTCGCCAAATCAAGCGTTACAGCCCGCCAAGGGCTTTCTAGGCTATCACGCTCATAAAAACGCACATATTCTTTAGATGTTGTCACACGAATAGCTTCACGGATCGCCCGCATCGCCTCATTCCAGCGAGGATCATCAATATCCAAACGCAACAGCATAAAGATTTCGCCGCGATTCACCTTGCCTTCCTTATCCGTATTGAAAGCACGCGTAATAATCGCACGGATTTCAGGGCGCGCATCCGCAGACCATTCATTCAAACACTCATCAAGAAGGCTTTTGGCAATTTGCAATTGCGGTCCAAAATCAAAGCTTTCTTGTACCTGCACCTTAATACGCTGCAAACCATCAAAACTGGTGTACGTACAATTGCCCTTTTTACCACGCCGCTCCACACCATATTCCTGCGCAAGCAAGCCATCAAAAGCACTCAAATCCGCAAGCGTATGGCTGTTAAAACGCGCAATCCTTGCCGATAATTCCTTCGCATATCCCATAACCTTACGCACCGTTTCATCCTCAAGCAAATCCGCAGGGCGGATCAGACTTACCGGCACCAAAGCCCCTTTTGCATCTCTCATATAATGCACACCTTCAAGCTCAATTTGTTTATTCATCGCAAAACTCCTCCTGTGTTTCTTGAAACCGGCGAAACGGCACAACTTCACCTCGATGAGGCACACATCCCGCTTTCAATTGCCAACGACACCGCAAAAGCTCATGACCTAAAATGTGGTTATAGCCCGCAAGGCGACGCAAATACTCAGTCAATTCTCGAACATCTTGTGCATGCAAAAAAATACCATTCATCTCATACTTCAAAAAGCCAGAGCGCAAAGCAATCAAGCAATCTCTTACCATATAAGGGTTACGTTCCATCATTTGCTTCCTCCAAAATCCATATAAATCACACGATTGCTCTTATCTTCATCTCGATCAGAGCTGTCACACTCAGCCAAAACTTCTGCAACTTGGCCTTCCAAAACCGCATCCGCTTCCCCCAAACGGTGAACACTCAACTCCAATTCAAGCAATAACGCCAAATCAACACACAATTTAAGCTTTTCTCCAATATCAAAACCGCATTGATAATCGTCATAAAGACCAACAAGCGTATCGGATAATTCTTTGTCGCATAAAGAGATCATGCCAATTCCTCCACATCGCGGTTTTTCCATGCCGCTTTGACATGTTTCAAAGTCACCTCACACCCATCTCCAAGCGCTGCCATGCGTGCTAACATCATCGTCTTATCAATCTGCCGTAAAGCCCCAGCTTTCAAACCAATCCCTGTCAAAAACTTTATTGCACCAGCATCTTCAATTCCCCAATCGTGAATGCGCGCCGCAATATCTTCGCTATAAGGCTTGCGACGCTTTAGATGCATTGCCAAGCGGCTTTTAATTTGTGCATAAGAAGGACCATTTTGACGATGAACAAGGCGCCCTGAAATCTCATCATTCCCCACCAAAGCGAGCCCTGTGCCATTGATATCAACAAAATGACGCAACTGATTAATCGCCTCATCTGTTAAATTTTGCGCTTCATCCACAATCAGCAGTGTCCCCCCACCAACACGCTCTAATCTCTTGCCAATCGCACGCGTTAAGCGGGTGGGGTTATATTCCACCACTTCCAATTCCGCTGCCATATCATTCAAAATACCATGAACACTGCGCGTATGCGGGCTTGCTGTCACAAGGTAAACATGCGGGCGGGTTGCGCGGTAATGCCGGCAGGTTTCTGTCTTACCATTGCCCGCATCAAGCGTAATCATCACCATATCACCCGTACTTTGCGCCAGTGTTAGCGTGTCAATGATTTCACAAGCTATACGGTTCTTTTGAAACGCAGGCTTTTCGGGGATCTTCTCCAAAAATCCCGCTGTTTCTTTTAAAGCCTCAACCCATTGGTGAACCTTCGCATTCTGTTTACCCAATTGCCCCGCATAACTGCCCGCATACCACTGCGAAAACGTCCCATCCGGCATGCCGATGCGCCGCGCCACTTCTGCTTTCGTCCAATCATTCATTTGTGCCAGAGCTCTTACCGAATCCACAAGCGTGTTCCATAAAGCAATATCATCACTATTGCGGTTTTGCGCTGCCCCATCGGGCTGCTTTTTTGGGCGCGCCCAAGGATTTTTTTCAACCGTTGCATTTATCGCGTACTTCATGTATATTCCCCTTTCGTATTGATTTAGATATCGAATGGGTAGGGCTCCAACCTACCCATTCATTTTGCTCCTCAAGCCGTACGCGATACAAAATCGGCTTCCTTGAAAATCCCCCTCTCCTTTTGGGAAAGTTGAATCACTCCATGTTCCTCACCTGGTCAGGCAAAGGCATCTGAAGATTTGCCTAAAAATTTGATCGTATTGATTGAAAGATTGAAAGGATTAAGACTCCTCCCCCCTTTCTTTAATAAACGCTTCAAGCCGTACGCCATACAAAATCGGCTTCCTTGTCCCCCCTTTCCTTCCTTCTCCCCTTTTCTTGTGAGAATTCTTGGCAAATCCCCCCCCTTTCCTTTCCTATCGTTTAGGAAACTTTATCACTTCACGCCCCTCATCAGAGGCGGAAAACCGTCTTAAAGCTTTGTGCAAATGTTGACTAAATTCTTGGGGTTCCAAAGCCTCATCATCCTGCACTTTCACGGCTAAATTCCCCGCATGGTTTGGCATCAAGCGGCTAACCTTTGGCTTAACAACAAGCTTGGATTTTGAACCATCATCCTTTTTCTCAAGGCGCCCATAAACATCAGCCAAGTGATCAGGTGCAAGCTTTGCTGCCAATTGTTTTTCTGCTTTAACAGCTCTCACATATTCTTTACGCAAACGCCCATTCAAACGCGCTGCCTGCTGGTCATAAAAGCCCACATCTGCAAGACATTCTGCCATGCAAAGCAACCGATTGTTCAAATCATAAACCCGCAAATCTTGGTGCAAATAATCCGGATCAAAGCGTACAATAACCTTCTTCCCCGCATACTCATTCAATGCCCGCGCCCAATAACGATTGCCATAAAAATGAATCTCCCCCGTCCCCTTTTGTGTACGCAATGCCTCTGAGGTCAAAAGCCATAAAGCACGCTGTGCTGCCGTTGCCTGCCGAATAATCGTCCCCTCTGCTGTCAAACTTTCTGCAAAAGTCTCATCAAAACTGCGCCCCGCACATGTCAGCGCCTTGCGCCCTGCTTGTGCATTATGCGCCACAATCTGCGCACCAACATGGGCTTTAAACGCTTCAAATTCTATCGCACGTTTGCCATAATCTTCAGGCTTGGCATCCGGCTTATTGCCCGTATAAGCCCCCGCACAAAAAGGATGCTTCGAAATCGCCTCTGCCAAATCACGCCATGCCCGCTCAATCGGTTTCGACTGCCCGCTATAAGGAGTCGTCCATTGCAATTGAATGCCCAAACTGGTCAAAAGACCCTGCGGTTCATCCGCCTTAATCTTAAAACGAAAGCGGTTTTGCACACCCCCAGAAATCCACTTGCTGGTAAAAGCACGCCCATTATCTAAGGTCATACGCTCCGGTATCCCATAAGCCTCCACCATATCACCAATCACCAAACGCACGATTTCCCAAGTCTCCGCATCCGATAGGCGCCATGATAAAATCTTGCCTGAATAAAGATCTTGTATCGCTATCAGATAAAGCCGCACTGGCTTTAAGCTCCACGGAACACGCACAAAAACATCCAACTTATGCCCGTCCATATTCACCGCTTGCAAAGCATGCAAACTCGAGCGATCACGCCGTTGTGCCGGATAAAGCTTCTTGGCCTTCTCCTCACCCTCACGCGCCAACACCACAACCGCTTTGGAAACTTGCGCTTTAAAACGCCGCCGTAACGCCCGCTCTGAAGGAATAGGCTCCCACCCTTTCTCACGCGCCACCAAAACCATACGTCGATAACATGCCGAAAAAGCAGGGCGGGACGAACGCAAATAATCCGAACACAAAACCTCCCATGCCTCCTCATGACACTCAGCCCATTGCGAAAAACGCTCCTCACCATAACAAGGCGCCAGCGCCGCTAACCAATCAGTGCGCTCATACCCTTCCACCATCTGCCGCCAATTAAAAAGCGACATCCGGCTCACCCCAAACTGAACCGCGCACAAACTTGCCGCATCATGCACCCCCATACCGGCTTGAAGTAAATCCTCCATAGAACAAAGCGCCTTCAAACGCTCTTCACAGCGCCTTTTATGCACCTTTGAAAGCCCTTCATAACGCCCCCAAATACTTGTCTTTTGCTCCCCTTGCGTTTGTTTCACATCAACAGCCCCACCAAACCGCACCAACAATGCCGCCCGCGCCCCCTCCGGCAATAAGGAAATGTGAACTTCTACAATAGGTCGAGAAACCCCTTTAACTTTACGTGTCAATTCACTTTGATGACGCCATGTGGTTGCTAAAATTTTACGCAATCCACCTTTACTTTTCGGCAACCCTGGCAAAGCTGCTTCAGCCAATTCGGCAATACGAAACCATTCCTTCATGGCTGCCCCCTTTTAATGCGAACCGGCGTTGCGCGCATGGCTTTCAATTGCGCTGCAATCTCCCGCTGTTCCTGCTGCAACCTTGCAATTTCTGCTAAACGTGCCTCATCCCCTTGCAACAGCAACAATCCATCTTCACTCACCACCTCATCCCAGAGCCAAAATGCCTCTGTCGCCCGCACAAATGCCTTAAACCGTGGCAGGGAAATATCAACCTGCTTACTTTCTGCCACATAAGCATCCAAACTCGCCTTACTTAAACACCCAATCCCTAAATAATGCGCCATACGCTCCGCAATCACACTGCGCTCATGCCGGCATTCTCTCAAAGCCCGCGCCATCGCTCGCTTAATGCGTGAACGAAACCGCCCTAAATCAATCTGCGCAACGGGTTCGCGGCAGGGAAAAACCGGCTTTTGGAAAAAATCAAGCTGCCCGCAACCATGCCTCTTCATGACAGCACCTCCCCCGATTGCTTGTTCAAATAATCACAAAACCGCGCCTTTGTCTGCGCATCCGCCCTCTGCCAAACACCCAATAACTGAGCAAAAACCCGCTCTTGTTCATTAATTTGCGGCGGCGTATTAATCCCATTGACCAAATCAACAGCCCGCCGTAAATCCCCCTCAACCTGTTGCAAAGCAATTGCCACACGCCGTTGCGCAACCGGCTCCATCTTCGCAAGCTTCAACAATTGCGCTTGATTATCCGCCAAAGCAGTCCCCCGCAAAACAGACCGCAACTCCGGCTGTAAATACTTGGAGATGCGATTGAGACGTCTCACTGACTCTTCAGATAAACCAATACGATCTGCCACATGTCTAGCAAAGCAAAAAGTAACTCCCTTATCACTTTCTTCATCTGTATGAGCAATTCGGTCAAGTTGACCGAATTGCTCTTTTTTGACTTTATATTGATTACTACCATCCCCACCAACCTTAATCTCCCCATACTTCTTTTCCCACAATTCACGGTAAGTCTGCACAAATAAAGCGCGGTCAATCACTGATAATTCATTGCGAAACAAGTTTTCTGCCACTTCTAAAAGCGCAGCATTGTCCTTATCCGCTTGCACCACAACCGCATCAATTTTGCTATAACCTAAAAGCTCCGCAGCCCTCAGCCGGTGCGCGCCAGCAATCAGCGTGTAATTGCCTTCCTTAGCATTGGGGGTATGGCGCACAGTAATCGGATTCATCAATCCCTCCCGCGCCATGGATTGTGCAAGCGCCTTGGCATGCTCATCATCTACAGGGCGTATACGTTCGGGAACAACAATCAAATCTAAAGCAATCTCTTGAAACTGTGCCATCACGCCGCCGCCTTTTCCATTTCTCGTAAGAATAAATCCATCGCACGACCCGCCCATCTTCGATAGGCTTTCGCAAAAACGGGTTCTTCCAAACGCCGATTAATTGTACGCAAAGAACGAGCAACAGCCGTGCGTTCGCGCTCTTGCATAGCAACAAGACGCCGCCGTGGTACCTCAAATTGATAATGCAAAATATGGATAACAATCTGTCGTGCTAGCGCCGCATCAAATAAGCCATGCGGTGGGTCAATAATATACCGGATCGGCAGATGCTTAAATCCTCCACTTACCGCCTTAAAAGAACAGGCAAGCATGGCTTCTAACCGTTCAACTTCCGAATAAGGATTAACGATATCGCGTCTGACATCTGGGGTCCATAAATTATAAGCAGCAACCATAACCACCCCCGATAAAGAAAACTTGACCAGTTAATCCTAAAAAACAACCCATCCAATCGGCTGCCCCATGATGCAACGCTATGCAATTTATCTGGCCTATTTCGTATTGATCTTTAGACATTGATAAACCTTTTCATCTTATGGTATTTAAATGCATGGCAAATGCGCAAAAACGCAGAGCCGTGTAACGAAGTTTAAGCAGCATTACCGCGCAAAGCAGAATGCGCACGCGAATCTGTATTGGCATGTTTTGCTGCTTTAAAAATGCGACGGCGACTTTTGGGGTAGCGGTCGCTAAATACTTGCTCGACGGGCAAACCGATAAAATCGGCAATAGCACGTTCGGCTTTCTCGTTAGACCGTGTCCAGATATGTTGAACACTGGATGACGAGAGTTGATAAGCTTTCGCGAGCTCCGCCAAGGTCATATTACGGCGGCGTAGCTCGGCTAAAATACTATGGCGATCCCATACTTGGATGCATGTTTGGGTGGTTGTCATAACTTTCGCTCCTGCTTCAAACGGATGCTCCCACATCCGTTTTTTGTGGGGTTAATTGTAAAATATCTGCCCTCTATATCGGGCGGTAATAACAGTTAAAACCATTTTACGGGTTTGTCAACCCATAAAATGGTCTTAATGGGTATTTTTTTGGCACGTTTAGAAACAGAACCTAAAACACCATTGGCAAAACGCCTACGTGAAATAAGACGAATCCTCGGAAACGAAGAACGCGGTGCTTTTGCCAAATCTCTTAATTTGGCAAAAAATACGCTTGCAAATTATGAGCTTGGTATAAATGAGCCACCAGCATCTATCGTAATTGCCTATCACAAAATTTATGGCGTAGACTTTCATTGGCTTCTCACTGGAGAAGGCGAAATGTTTACAGACATGGAAAAGGCGAAAGCAGCTGGTTTTAAACCACAAACTATCCCTACTGGTCTCATGAAAAAGCTTGGTCGCATAGCTTATACAACTTATCGCGATGCAAATATAAAACTCCCCCCTGAAGATATAGCGGAATTAGCGGCAGAGCTTTGTATAAAGTTGCAAGAGCTTGTTCAAGACATCAACGACACGGAAGAAGTAGAAGCGACTTTCCCTCTTCTTAAAATTCATTTAAAGCGTCAAATAGAGGCTGAAAGAGTACATCTAGAAACTACACAAAATACGGCTTAATGCCTCTCTAAAATGAAAAATACAGGCGCGTTTCTCTTTACATTAAGAAACTTAAATAACACATTGTTTTTAAATAATTATATTTACAAAAAATAGAAACGCGCCATATGGCGCATATCTTTTTTGCTTTTTTGGTCATTTTTGGCTGATTTTGGAGTAAGCTTCACAATTTACCGAATTTTTTTCACGGGGTATTCAAAGGCAGTTTTCTGGGCTTTTACAGACTTTTCAAAATTTTTCACAGGGTTTTCAAAGACCTTTCAAAGGCTTTTCTCATTTTTACAATGAAAACGCGCTTTTTACCATTTTTCGCATTTTTTGATCATTTTAGGTGTCAAAATCTATTTTGACAAAACGCGCATTTAATGCTAAATTTTATGCATAAAAACAACAAATTATCACCTATTCCTAACTAATCCCACCTCTTCCCACTTAATCCAAAACCTACTGTCAAACTACAATCCCTTTAATAGATCTTTTTCTCTTCTCCTAAATATCACAATTGGTAATGATGAGTTCCTTTGCCGGAATCGCATTATTTGACAAATTACAGGAATAAATTGTTCTTACCTCTTTTATATGGAATTGACTGAAGGTTTTTCGAATCTCTGGCACATCATTGAGAGAGAGAAGAAACTTCCCCTTTAATTGTGCAAGCAGCATAGACATCGTCTGGTAATCCTCCCGCTTAAACAAGTCCTTGCCATAATAATCCTCAACACCAAAATAAGGTGGATCAAGATAAAACAAGGTATTTGGCCGGTCATAACGCACAATAAAATCAGACCAATCTAAATGTTCAATGATAACTCTCGCTAAACGGCGGTAAATAAGCTTTAATATACCTTCAAGTTTGAAGGGATTAAACCGTGCACACCGGTCTGTCTCAACTCTAAACGTACGCTCTGCTACTTTCCCACTAAAACTTAAACGCTGCAAATATAAAAACCGCAAAGCCCGTTCTAAATCCGTAAGCGTTTCTGGATTTTGTGTCTGTAAGCGTTCAAACGTCTCACGGCTGCTTATTTGAAACGCTAACAGTTCTATAAAAGGGTGATAATGGCGTTGTAACACCCGAAAAAAATTCACCACATCTCCTGAAAAATCATTGATAATTTCAGTTGATGGTATCAGTTTCCGTCTAAAGAATATTCCACCCATACCAACGAAAGGCTCGGCATAAATGCTATGTGGAATATCTTCAATGATTTTGACAATGGTTTTGGCTAATCTTCTTTTGCCCCCAATATAAGCAGCAGCTGGTGAAATAGGTTCAACAGATTTTAATTTTTCCTTATGAAGTATATCCATTATTTTTTAACACTCTTTCATCTATGTTAACCGTCTTCTCATTGCTTTAAGCGATAAGAAGTGGCTGCGATGTTAAGTTAAGTTGCATCGGATGGGGTTGTCGCAAAACTTTCTCCCGTTGGCTGGGTGACCAGCCCAGCCTCTATTTTTGTTCCTTTCCTTGATTTGGTGCCTCAAAGGTAATTTCTGTTGTGTAACCGCTTTGTTTTTCATAGCGGTGGGTGACGGTAGCGGCTTTCCATGACCCATTAATTTCTTTACGGAACCCTTGAAGCAGCAGCGGTTGATCCGCCATGATTTCAGGGCGTCCCGCAAGAGTTAAGGAGCCACTGCCTACAGCACGGCATAAGCGATCCGACTCGGAGGCAGCCGCCGCTTGTGCTTCTTCTTGACTTGGATAACAACTGCGCAGACGACGTACGGGACCAGTAAACCCTGTTTGATGCTTGACTTGGCATTGTTGCCCTTTTGCGCGATCAAAATAAGAAGTTTCGATGGTGCCGTATTGGGTGCGCGGCTCTAGGGTGAATTCCCAGCTGGAACAGTCATGCTTATGGATGTCGAGTGCTGGTAAATTATCCCCGCTTAAAAATAAAAACTTATTGTCCTTGATTAAAAAACGCGCCCGCATGCGGTCCGCAAGGCGGGTTAAAAAGTCAACCGCCGATTGATCGGTGCGCACCACATAAGGCAAGGTTTGTTTGGTAAATTGTGGACTGACCTTTGCTTGATAACCATGGCGTTTGGCAAGGGCCTCAACAATCTCAGCAATGGTTTTGTGGTCAAAATGTTCACTCGCTTGTTCTTTAAGTTCTTTACGCATCGAAGCACTTTTGCCACAAAGCCGTAAAATCTCTCCATCACTGCCCCCAATACTCACCACCGACTCAACAACAAAACGCCCCATAAAGGCTCGGATGCTGTTTTGATAGCCAAAGGTGACATGGAGTGCGCTGTTACTGGAGGGAATCTCTAAATCATTGCCACTATCATCAAACTCCGCTTCAAATGTATCGGCTTCATTGCCCGCATGGTCCGTAATGGTTGCCGTTAAAAGACGCTGGTAAAAAACCTCATGGACAAGATTCTCCCCCACCCTCACCTCAATAAAAGGATGTGTGCGCATTAATCCCATAGCCTTTTGACCACGCTGTTCTTTTCACATGATACAAATTCAGGCAGAATGACCTTTAAGCCCCGCGGCAACAGAGCACCATACCCTGCAATACCTGGATTGGCTTGCAAAGTAGCCTCACAATACCCTTTGATCGCTCCAACTTGAAAACGATCCCCTAACACAGCCATAGCATGTTGAAAGCAGATTAGATCAAGACTCATATCCTCTAGCTCTACCACGAGATGCTTTTCTGGTATCTTCATGGCGTTTCTCCTCCTTGGGAATATTGATCATATCCCTCTTGATATTGTCCCACCTGATATTGACCTTGTGGTTTTCCACCATCGAAAAACGGTAACAAGCTAATGGCATAGCGAATACGCCCCGATTGACCAGAGCGACTGATGTAATCATGGTCTTTCGTCACACTGGTGATCACTACAGATCCATGGAGAATGGCACTATAGCCGTTGTCACTCATCCAACGAATCATCTGAACGGGCTTGGCTGCACGAATGGTTCTGGTGATAGCATCTATCGCTACCCGGTCCCCAAACTCTTCTGGAAACAACACCCCGTGAATGGTCTTGGGATCATTGCCATAACCGGTAAATTGCAAACCGGGCGCCTCTCCAAAACGCTCTAGGCAAACCCAGGAGGCAGAGAACTCTTCCTCAAACGATTGGAAATTAAGCCAGTCTACATAAAAGAGATGTGGACCTAACATCAGCAAAGGATCTCTCATAGACGCCCTCCCATTGATTGTATCCCTTCCAGCACGTCATTTCTTTCGAAACGTATCATTGCATCTCTCCTACCATTGCGCCATCCTAGCACTTCATCCCTCCCCTCATTGAGAGTATCCCTTCCAGCACGTCGTCTCTTCCCTTATTCTGTCGTCCTTATCATTCTGTGCCACCATGCAGCGCATTGGCGCGTGCCCGTTGCAAAGCATGAGCAACCGCACGACCGGTGGCCATGGGGTCACGCGCCCCATTAACATGCACTGTGACATTTTGATTGTGGGTGATGGGGGAACGGTCTTTGTCTCTTGGTTCTCTGGCAGATGAATTTACAGGAGAAGCCCCCGCAAATTGTACTATGGGTTGGATGGACGTTTTGCCTCCTAAAAAACTTGGCAAAAACTCTCTTACATCAATCGACCCAATCCACCCCTTTATGCGGTGAGGTAAAGATTTACAATAATCCATCAATTGTGAGATGGACGACATAAAACCATCAACAATCCAACTCGCTAAATCTTCACCGGCTTGTTCCATACCAACCTTGGCACTCTCTGTGAGCTTTTCGCGGACAAAAAAGCTTCCCAACCATTGCCAAAAGTTGGAAAAGCTTTGTTTAACACCCTCCCACAAACCAGCAAAGCTTTGAGAAACAGAGGAAAGTCCTTGTTTAAACTTTTGCCAATGGGAAGAGAGATCAAAAGCAGCAGCAATGATATTTTTCCATTTGGTGATGGTTGCCGTATCGGCACCAAAAAAGCGCATGACGGCTTCAAAGGCTTGGCCCCAAGCCCGTGTTATCCCCCGTGCAAAACCTTTGACAAAAGAAGAAAAACGATCCCAATATTTCCACAAAGCAAAACCAGAAGCCAATATGACAGCCACAACAGCAGCAATGAGAGCCCCTATTGGGGTAAAAATCCCCCCCACAACAGAGGCAATAGCTGCCCCAACCACTTCGATGACTGTCCCAATAAAGCCAAAAGAGGCAGAAAATGCCGCCCCTGAAACGGCTATCCCTCGTAAAGCCCCCACAAGTAAAGTCATGGGGTGAAGAAGACGCAGCGCACTCCCACCAAGCCCTGCTGCCATTAAACCCAATGAGCGCCCTGAAGCGACTAATCCGCGCCAACTTGCCTTCAGCGTGCGGCTCACAGCCCTCATCTTGATAAAACATGACAGCACGGATCTGCCTTTTACAATGTTTTACTAAATATAAAAAATATTTTTATTTCAATACACTTAATTTAAAGTACATTATGTAATTAGTTTAAATATTCTTTATTTTAAAATTTTCACTTTGACAAAAAAATTAAAATAACTTATCCAAATAAAAAAACAAATATCATTATTCTATTCTTCTTATGAAATCGATGGGGAAATGAATATTGGGGGCTTTCATAAGGAGAGTATTGGTGTATAAAAAATTCCTTCTATCATATACAGCTATAGCAACTATAATACTGTTTAATAGCTCTCTCAGTCTACAAGCTAAAGACCTTGAAGTTTCTGATGGAAAAACAGTAACAGCACATGAAGAAACCTATGATACACTTCATGCAA
Organism: Bartonella tribocorum CIP 105476; assembly: GCF_000196435.1. Lineage (NCBI taxonomy): Bacteria > Pseudomonadati > Pseudomonadota > Alphaproteobacteria > Hyphomicrobiales > Bartonellaceae > Bartonella > Bartonella tribocorum. Next base: position 1,973,355 of record NC_010161.1, read on the forward strand.
CAAACGGCAGTAAAATCGTCGGTAAACATTTAACGGTAATACACCCAAATGCATACGCCGTAACAGCTGAAGGTGCTAACAGTGCGATTGAGTTATTGGATAACACAACCATTGGAAAAAAAGATTCTGAAGTCCACTTAGGTCTTGAAGCCAAAGACGGTGCAACAATCAAAATGATTGGAGGTTCTATTATAGCTGGCTACACTGGTGCTTCTTTCACTAACAGTAAGAGCAAGGAAAACACACTAGAGAATGTACTTATAACGGATGCAAATGATAGTCTAGATACATATTTAGGAATAGTTACCAAAAACAGCAACCTTACCTTAAAAGGGGTAACCCTTCATGCTTTCAATGCTCTACAAGCAGATGATCACTCTCAAATAACAATATCAGGAGGGGAATTTGATGGAAAGCTTTATGGAGTATCTGCTAAGCAAGGCAGTATCATTGATATAAAAGATAACGCTAATATCTTATCGGATGAGAGTGCTTTATATGCAGATGGACCACAATCAAAAATCACAATGACGGGGGGAACAGTAGCAGGTGGAACTACTCTAGGCACATTGCGTGCAGAAAACGGTGGCCATATTGATGTTACAGATGTTATTATAACATCAACTTTTAAAGGTACTTTTGTAACATCAATAGCGGATATGGGAACCGGTATTTTTGCAGAAAATGAAGGGAGCGTAATTGAATTGCATGGCACAACAATTAAAGATGTTTCAATCGGGCTTGATGTGCACGAGGGTAGCACGGGCAAGATGACCGGAGGCTCCATTACAACTTCGCTCATAGGAGCTGAATACATTGAGAGTAATAGTGATGAAAATAAACTGGAAGATGTGGTGATATCAGGTTTTAAAAATAATGAGACACCATCCTCCGGAGTCGATGTCCTAAAAAAAAGCAAACTCTCTTTGAAAAATGTGACAATTACTCAAACATATTCCGGTGTAGATGCTTTTTTTAATTCTCAAGTAACAGTATCAGGGGGATCAGTTTCTGCAAGTACCCTAGGAGTATCTGCTGTTTCTGACAGCACCATTACTTTAAAAGACAATGTAATAATTACTCAAGTAGATCAAGGCATAAATGCTCATGATCATTCTCAAGTAACAGTATCAGGGGGATTAGTTTCTGCAAGCACCGTAGGAATGTATGCTGAATCTGGCAGTATTATTACTTTAAAAGACAAAGCTGAAATTATCTCATTTAATGGTGGTGGATTATATGCAACCGATCCGCAAACTAAGATTACAATGACAGAAGGTACAGTAAATGCAAAAGAAGCTGCATTATATGCTGAAAACGGCGGGCATATTGATGTTACAAACGTCTCTGTAACAGGGGAAATCGGTGGTTTGCAGCTTGCATCTGTTCTTTCTACTTCTTTAAATGAATCAAATGATCCAAAAAATTATCAAAACGCTGAGATCAATTTGACCAATACAAAGATCCATGTCGACAATGGCACTGGAATTCTCATTGCAACTTTCAGTGATAATACCATTAAAAATATTACCAATCTGTCAATTGGTACAGCCAATCTCATAAATTCAGAAATCCATGCAGATGTTTTATTAGGCAACGGTACTTGGGGAAATCAAGAGTTTTTGGAAGCGATAAATGCAAAAGCAATACCCAACGGTAGCTTCACATTAAATGCAGATCATTCCACTTTAGAAGGCAGAGCAAACATCACAAAAGAGAGAAACGTACGTTTTAACCTCAAAAACGGTACACAATGGTTCTTAAAAAACAGCGCACAAGAAAATGATGCTGATGGTAATCTTCTTGATATCGCTCAAAGAGCACGCTCTGATGTTTCTGTGCTTAATCTCAACAACAGCTCTGTTGTTTTTGCAGAACCAATAGAAGATGGTTATTACCACACATTGCATATAGGTTCGGGAAAACCAGATACCAGAGCGGTCTATAATGCAACAGGCAATGCACAGATTTCTCTCAATAGCCAATGGAGTGATGGGGCACCAATCGCTGACCAAAAAACAGACCGACTTCTGATCAATGGTGATGTATCAGGCAACACGTCAATTTATGTCACGAGACGATCAGGAGGGAATGATGTGAAAGAAAACACTTCCGCTTCTGCCAATGTGCGTGGTCTTTCACTCATTCAAGTTTCTGGAAATGCCCGTGAAGACTCCTTCAAACTAGTTAATGGCTATACCACAAGAAATGGGACACCCAATAAATATACCCTACGTGCCTATGGACCAAATTCAAGCCATGGCAAAGCCAATATAGCGCAAAATTTGTTGGATGAAAAAAATGAAAATTTCTGGGATTTCCGTCTACAACCTGAATTTCTTAATTCTAACCCCGGTTCTGGCTCTCATCCCGGCTCTCCCCCTGATCCTGAACAAAATGTGCAAGCCGTCGTCCCTCAAACGGCAAACTATTTGCTCATGCCAAATGCCCTCTTCTATACGGGATTGATCGATATGGCAAAACAAAATGCGCTGTTAGCCACTATGAGAACATCTGTCTCGGGGAAACAACAAGAAAAACAAAACGGCTTCTTCTTATATACCTACGGAGGAACAGGAACATTATCCTCTGAAAGTGCTCCTCGTAAATATGGTTATAGCGGTGCTCATCTTCGTTATGCCGCTCTCCAAGGGGGTGTGAACTTTGCCGCCCTGGAAGGGCAAAATACCACAACACATTTCGGTCTTATAGGAACCTACGGGCAGCTTTCTTTCACGCCAAAGAATATGAAAGACGCAAGTAAAAGCACGGTGGATAAATGGTCACTTACAGCCTATGGTAGCATACAGCATGACAATGGTTTCTATCTTGATACCCTTTTATCCTATGGAATCCTAAAAGGAGATATCAGCAATGCCATCATTGGCAAAACCGCAAAAGTGAAAAATGCAAAAATGTTGAACATCTCTACAACTATTGGCAAAAAATTTGCCACCGGGATTGCAGGTGTAACCTTTGAACCTCAAGCACAACTTGCCTATCAATATTTGATGTTTGATACCATTTCAGATACTGACAGCTTTAAAGTCAATATGAACAAACATCATCAATGGTTGATCCGTGTTGGAGGACGTGTGAACAAAACCGTTGTCACTGCTGAAAACGGGCGTTCTGTTTCCTTCTATGGAAAAATAAATGTGATCAAAACGTTTGGTGATGATCAAGCAATATATATTGATAAAGCTTATCAACTTGATCCTATGGGCTCTTTGCTTGAAGGTGGACTTGGTATCAGTGCACAATTGTCTCAAAACGTCTCGCTTCATGGTGATGTCAGCTATCAACAAAAGCTCCAGAAAACGGGTATATCGGGAGCAAGCTTTTCAGGCGGCATACGCTATCAGTTTTAAATCAAGGCTGTAAAAACAGCCTATTCAATTTAACAAAAAGGCAGTTTTATAAAGAATAAAACTTAGCATTTTTCGATGAATAATGCCTAAAATTGTAAAAAAGAAAACAAATAAAAACAAAATGATATTGTAAAATAATGAGACGCTTTTCTAGAAAATACGATATTACTCTCTTTTGTTATTTCTCACGAATTTAATGCTTAAAATCCAAAAATAAAGCTTTTGAACATAAAATGATAAGCAAAAAATAGCGCAATATTATCATACAAAAGATGTATGTTATAGGCCACTCGTATATTTCAAAATGGGCGTTCTCATAGGATTGAGAATATTATCGCTCAAACACTACCCAGCAAATTCATGACTAAAAAAATCCTATTATCCCCTTCCCTTTTAACAATGCCGTCAAATATTTCCAGAAACTTCAAAACACATAAAATTGCATTTTCTCTTCTATAAAATTGATCACGCTCTTTGCTCTCTATGAACGATAGGCTCAATACTGGATTCAAAAAATTCTTTTGTATAATCGTGTTGTGCATGGAGATTACGCAATTCATCATTGCTAAGTTCTTCAAGAATAATCCCTTTATGCATAATACCAACGCGTTCACAAATATGTGCAACAACAGCAAGATCATGGGATACCATCAAATAAGTAAGCTTTTTTCTCTCGCGCAACGATTTCAACAAGTTTAAAATTTCAGCCTGTACCGACACATCCAATGCAGATGTTGGCTCATCAAGCAATAAAACTTCTGGCTCGATAATTAAAGCACGTGCAAGAGCAATACGCTGACGCTGTCCTCCAGACAACTCATGAGGATAACGATAAAGAAATGAAGAATCTAAACCAACGGAATCTAAAGCATCCTCCACCCGCTCTCTTTGATTATCCATGCCATGGATTTTAAGCGATTCAGAAAGAACCGTATGGACCATTTTTCTTGGATGCAGCGAAGCATAAGGATCTTGAAACACCATTTGAATACAACGTAAAAAATCCTTATTTCTTTTTTTCTCGACTTCTTGTCCATCAAAAAGAAACTTTCCACTATACTCTGGAATAAGCCCCACTAATGTATTCAAAATAGTTGATTTTCCGCATCCGGATTCACCAATCAAACCATAAGCTTCACCACGCTTAATATGAAAATTAACATTTTTAACAACGGTGACAGCCTTATGCCTATGCCCAAAAGTTACAGATAAATTAGAAACATCAATAATATTCTCACAATTTGTCATGAGGAACCTCCTCAACACCATTAACAATCGTAGGATTATACAACCAATCAGGATCACGCTCCGGAACAGCCAAAACATCAACCGGATTATCAAGCCGTGGCAAACTCGCCAGCAAAGCCTTTGTATAAGGATGACAAGCGTGAGACAAATCAGAAGCAGGTAACTCTTCTAAAATACGGCCCGCATACATCACCAAAATACGATCACAAAAATCAGCAATCATATTTAAATCATGACTAATAAAAATAAGCCCCGTTCCAGACTTTGTCACAAGTTCATCTAATACGGACAAAACTTGTCGTCTGACCGTAATATCAAGCGCAGATGTTGGTTCATCGGCAATAATTAAATCAGGTTTTGGAATGAGCATCATTGCAATCATCACGCGTTGCCCCATCCCCCCAGATATTTCATGAGGAAAGAGACGCATCACATGTTCAGGATCACGAATATGAACAGATTCTAACATAGATATGGTTCGCTCCCGCGCTTCAGCTTTTGAAACACGGTAATGAATACGATACGCCTCCATAATCTGTTCCCCAATCCGTATGAGTGGATTAAGTGAATATTTGGGATCCTGTAAAATCATTGAAATACGCTTACCGCGGATTTTTCGCATCTGAGGTTCACTGGCACGCAATAAATCGACATCCTCAAAGCGCATTTTTTTAGCTTTAACAATGGCTGATTTTGGACTCAGCTTTAGTATTGCGCGTCCAGTCATCGATTTTCCAGATCCGGATTCACCAACAATGCCAATTTTTTCTTTTCCGACAGAAAAGCTAACACCGCGCACAACTTCTGCAACGCCGCGCGTTGTGGGAAAAGAAATACGTAAATCTTCTACTTCTAATAATTTATTATCCATTGCGTGGATCCAATACATCACGAAGACCATCACCTAAAAGGTTGAAAGCAAGACTTGCAAATAATATTGCACAGCCTGGTATTGCTGCCAACCACCAATTTGTCATCATAAATTCCCGCCCAGAAGAAAGCATCGCCCCCCATTCAGGACTTGGAAGTTGTGCTCCCAATCCCAAAAATCCAAGACCAGCAGCTGTTAAAATAATTCCAGACATATCTAAAGTTAATCGTACAATCACTGAAGGAATACACATGGGTGCAACATGAAACAAAATAATCCGTAAAGGAGAAGCCCCCTGCAAGCGGACCACAGAAACATAATCTGAAGAACGTATTGTCAAAGTCTCAGCGCGCGCTAAACGTGCGATTGGTGGCCATGCTGCAATTGAAATTGCAATAGAAGCATTTTCAATTCCTGGTCCCAATGCGGCTGAAAAGGCAAGAGCTAAAATTAACCCTGGAAAAGCAAGAAAAATATCGACAATGCGCATGAGCACAGTATCAACCCAGCCCCCCATATAACCAGATACAGTGCCAACAATAAGCCCTATTGGACCTACAATAATTGTTGTGAGAAAAACAACATAAAGAGTAATACGAGAACCAAAAACAAGACGACTAAAAATGTCACGTCCTAATTCATCTGTCCCAAAATAATGCGCCATAGAGGGGGGCTGCAACCGATGCCCCAGATCATTGCTCAAAAAATCGTGCGTCGCAATCCAAGGAGCAAAAAGTGCGCATATGATAATAATACAAATAATAAACAGGCCAAAGACAGCTGAAAAGTTATGAAAAAACTTCACCAGTGCGTGATAAATTCTTTGTATGTTTGCTTGTATTATGGACTGTGGAACAGGGTCGTTTAACCAAGAGCTCAAAGAAGATGATGATTGCGATTTGTGATGATTACTGACTGTCATATTCAACGTGTCCTTGGATCAAAAATGCGATAAAGCAAATCAGAAAATAAATTAATGGCAACAAAGATAAATCCTACAAGTAAAGTACATCCTACAACTGCATTCATATCTCCAGCGAGAAGAGCATTTGTCAAATAATGCCCAAAACCAGGCCAAGCAAAAACTGTCTCTGTCAAAACAGCCCCTTCTAATAAAAAAGCATAAGAAAGTGCAACAACGGTAATAATCTGAACAGCAGCATTCCGAAAGGCATGCCCCCAAACCGTCCGCGCCCACGATAATCCCTTTACACGTGCTGTAATGATATATTCTTGATTAAGCTGCTCAATCATAAAACCACGGGTCATACGACTAATATAAGCCATAGCACCAAAAGCCAAGATCAAAGCAGGCATAATAATGTGACTAAAGACATTCCCAAAAGCCTCCCATTGTCCTTGGCTCGCGGTATCCCAAAGAAAAAATCCTGTTTTGGGTTCAAAAGAATATTCATAAAGAAAATCAAGTCGCCCTGGACCACCAACCCAGCCAAGCTTGGCATAAAATATCAACAACGCCATAAGCCCAAGCCAAAATGTCGGTGTAGAATAACTCAAAAGTGTAAAAATACGGACAACATAATCAATAAATGAATCGCGATACATTGCTGCAAAAACACCAAAGGGAATTCCAAGAGTTGTGCCAATAACAATAGCAACAGTTGCAAGCTCTAATGTAGCAGGAAATACGCGCATAATATCAGTTAAAACAGGACGTCCAGACGTTAAAGCATCTCCAAAGTCAAATAAAAATACATTATGAAGATACTTCCAATATTGAACAATCAACGGCTTATCAAGACCCAGCTTATAATACATGGCATCATAAGCTTCCTGACTGATATTATCACCAAGAATAGAGAGAACAGGATCGAGAGGAAGAAGATGACCAAGAAAAAAAGTAATCGTCACCAATCCAAGCAGTGTGATAAAAACTGAAATAAGAAGTTTTAATCCCTTGGACAAAAAATCCCATAAAAATAATTTTTTCTGCTTTTCTGATACAGCTCTTTCAGTCTCTGAAAGTGGCAAAACCATTATAAAAATCCCCTCTGTAGCGATAAAACATAAAGCGAATACCTTTTTTTACAGAATGAAACAACCTCTTATTAAGCATGTTCTGCAATCCTTCTTTATAACATGCTTCTTTTTATTTTTCTGCTTCATTGTAGTAAAGTCTGTAACTATTCCAAACCCATTTTTTGACATCAGGTCCCATACCAACGGTATAATATGTCTGAAATAAATAAACCATAGGACCATGCTCTAGCACATAATGCTGTAAAGTACGATATTGCACAATACGCTTATTCGGATTTTGCTCAAACAGAGCATCCATCACCATTTTATTAATATTTTCATCATAATACCCAGCACGCCAAGCCAAATACATATTATGTTTTTTCGTAAATGTTGGATCAGGATTAAACACGTGATTCAATGAAGCAGGATGTCCATCAGGATCAGCACTCCCCCACCCCATAAGTGCAGTATCATAATTCCCGCCCCGTACACGGCTTAACAATTGATTTTGTGCCATTTTTTCAATTGTAAGCTCCACACCAATTTTGCGTGCATTGGCTTGAATAGACTGCGCAACAGACGACATATAACTAAGGCTTCCAACGAGAAGATTAGCTTTAAAACCGTTAGGATAACCTGCTTCAGTCATTAACTGTTTTGCTTTTTTAAAATCTAACTTAAAGGGAAGACCTTCTTTTTCATCCAAAGCACCAGGAACACCTAAAGACATATAAGTTGCCCGCGGAATAGCAATCCCCTTTAAAACAGTTTTTCCAAGACCTTCATAATCAACCAAATAACGAAGTGCCAATCTGACCTTTTCGTTCGCAAAAATTGCATTTTTATTGTTTAACGATAGATAAATAATCTGCGGACGCAAAACACGACTAATTTTGACTGTGCCACCTTTTTTTTCAAGATCTAAAATATCCTCTGAGGAAAGATCTCGCGCTATATCCACATCACCTTTTTCCAAAAGAAATCTTTGACTTGCTGAATCCGCCACATGACGCACGACAATCTGCTTAATTTTAGGCACCTTCCCCCAATAATGCTGTGTAGCCTCTAACACAACTTTATCCCCTGGAGACCAACTTGCCAATTTATAAGGCCCAACACAAGCCGAATGTGTTGCTAAATATTTATTCCCCATATCACCGTTGATACTCTGCGCTTCAATTGTTTTCCGATCAAGCAGAGCTGAAGCATAAGATTGTCCAATAACAGTCAAGATGAGCTGAATAGGATAGGGTTTATCTAATTTTAATTGTAAAGTCTTATCATCAAGAGCTTGAATATTTGTTTCGATATTATCTTTGGTAAACCCATAATCCATTAAAGATTGAGCATAACTCAAACCTAATTTAATAATCCGTCGCATCGACCATACGAGATCTTGCGCCGTTGCTGTTCTTCCATCATCAAACTTTAAATCATCACGAAGATGAAAAACTATTCTTTTACCATCATCTAAAACATCCCAAGATTGTGCCATAGCCGGACGAATTTTTGTAGGATCATGCTCATCATATTGCACGAGTGCACTGCAAATATTCGTCAATAACTCACTTGTCACAACCTCAACGGTTTGCGCTGGATCAAAACTGCTCATTGAATCGATATTCCATGCCATCACTAGTATATCTTTAGATGAAGCACTGAATGCTGATACGATAGCCCCATTTAAAAATCCCATCGTGCTTAATAAAACACAAATTCTTTTCAAGATTCTTTTTTTCCCCATTTTATCTCTTTCTTGTGTCTTCTGATACCTTTTCATACAAAGCGATTATGATTTTGCTCTTTTATCTTTTAAAGAGCAAGGTATAAAACATCAACTTCATTTAATCAAACTAGGCCTCTATAAAGTAATTTTCTGATAGATCAATTGATTATTCAGAATGAAGAGAATCTGTAACCATAAACCCTCCCCAATATAACTTCCTCTCTTTATCCCTCCTTATAAAGTGACCTCAATCATATACGGCAAAATCCCCCACAATTTCATCCTCTTTAAAAAAACTGAAGAGTTCCTATATAGGAGAATATTTTCATCATGCAATGATAATCAAGCTCTTTTTATCTTTGACGACACGAAAAGACACACTCATTTTTCAATTTCATTATAAAAAATACGCGGCGTACTATTCCAAACCCATTTTTTGATATCAGGTGTCATCGCGACAACACTATACTGTTGATAGATAAACGCATAAGGTCCTTTTTGCATCAGTTCACGTTGTAAATCAATATAGAGTTGTGCCCGTTTTTGTGAATCTTTTTGAAATAACGCCTCTTCAACTTTTTGATTCATCTCTGTATCAAAATACCCATTTTTCCAACTAGGATAAGCTGTATTTTTTGCCTCAAACCGATTATCCGGATTATAAACAAGACGTGAAGCCATGGTATGGGGATCCATAGACCCGCTATTCCACCCAATAAAAGACGTATCAAAAGCTCGTGCATCCACCTTTGAAAACAATTGCGTACCTGCTAAACGCTCAATTTTAAGACGCACCCCTGCCTGTGCAGCACTATCTTGAAGGGACTGAGCAAGAGCTGAAGTCGCAGGGGTATTTGCAACAAGAAAATTGGCCTCAAAGCCATTCGGATAACCAGCCTCTGTTAAAAGCTGCTTGGCTTTTTGAATATCAAGCTTAAAGGGCTGCCCTGCGTTTTCATCTAAAGCTCCAAAGTTGCCAAGAGGAATAAAACTTGCCCGTGGAACACCAATATCTTTGAGAATCTTCTTGCCCAAACCTTCATAGTCTATGAGATAGCGCATCGCCAAACGTACTTTTTCCTTAGCAAAAATGGGATTTGTCATGTTGAATCCCCAATACATCATGGTTGGTACCAACACCTTTTCAACTTTTATATTTATTTTTTTTTGCAAATCTGCAAGATCTTCAGAGGTCAAATTACGAGCCACATCAACATCGTGCTTTTGCAACAACAAACGTTGTGTTCCAGGCTCTGCAACATGGCGAATGAGAATCTGCTTTAGTTTTGGGGCTTCTCCCCAATAATGGGCGCTTGCACGCAACAAAAGAGCCTCTCCAGGGAGCCAGCTTTTCAACTGATAAGGACCAACACAAGCAGCATGCGCTTTTAAATACTGATTTCCCAGATCGCCATTTTTTTCATGCTTCATAATTGTCTTACGATCAAGCAAAGCTGTCACACGCGTTGCAACAATATTATTAAGAAGAAGCTTTGCTGGATAAGGCTTATCAAATTTCATCACCACCGTTTTTTCATCAGGAGTTTGCAAAGCATCATCAATATTTTGCTCTGTAATCCCATATTCATTAAACGTTGTCGCATCGGCCATTTTTAATTTGATAACCCGCTTCATCCCCCAAACAAGATCATTGGCGTTAGCCGGTCTGCCATCATTAAACTTCAAACCATCGCGCAAATGAAAGGTAATTACCGTACTGTGATCATCCCCAGAAACATCCCAATGTTTTGCTAATGCTGGAACTATTTTTGTTGGATCATCTTCAGCAGTACTGACCAAATTATCACAAACATTGTAAATAATTTCAGTTGAATAAATATCATTGCTTTGCGCAGGATCAAAGGTCCTAATAGCATCAAGGTTCCAAGCCATGACAAGAGTATCGGTAGGTGTTTTCGCTGAAGCCTGTTGTACAACCAGTACCATAAGGGCAGAAACAAGAAAGCCGCCCATTTTCAATGTTTTTTTCTTCAAGTTCATAAATTTTCCCCTTTATTTTTTATCAATTAATGACACTGAAATGACTGGGAAAATTTATAATCATAAAGATTGAACAAATACGTTCTCATCACCTATACAGAGTCATCGACTTTTAAATTCTATCCATTTTATAAATTCATTGACTGACAGTCTCTATCAAACCATAGCGAACATGGAATATATGTTTTACTAACCAGTATCACATTCTTTTCATAATATCTCTTTGCACACAACAATAAACTCTATCAGCCCCCAATTAATCATCAAAAAGACAAGCCTTGTAGTCCCTTAAAAACAGTAAACTTTTTTAAAAATCATTGTGCAAAGTTTTATGAATGCACTATTCTATTTCTTTAGGCTATATTTAAAATAGAATATGCAAACTTTAAAAATCGCCATCCCCCTCAAATACTCAATTTCAAGATGCGACGCATCTTTACTCCATAATCAAAACTACATTAAAACAGCAAAAAATATAAGAAAATATCTTTTCCAAAACTCTCCTCCCCACAAAAAGCGGCTTAATCTTTTAAAAATTAAGGGGCAAAAATCTTACGTTTTTACCAACAAAGCCCAATGCGTTAATAAAGATAAAGGAACAATGAGAAGAACCTTTCCTTCCAAGCTTTGTTTTCTAAGAGATAAAGCTTGCTATAAAAGAATACACACTAACAGGCTCTTTCTCATTCATCAAAATAAAATTCATTATACGATTCCTTCCAAAGACATAACCATATAAATCCTTCTAAACTTTAGCGTTCCTCATTGCTTTGCCGCTATCAAAATAAAATAGCAAACCACCTGCTGTAACAAAACGTTTAGTTCCAAACAGTAACATACAGAGATTTAACGAAGCAATATAGTGAATACCTGTCTGTTTGAGCTTAAATATCCTCCCCAAAACTGAAGCTCACACGCAGCAAATCCCCTCTCTAATGGAGAAAAGTTATCAGATAATAAAACCTAACACAAGCAGCTAGAATTATTTAACGTCAATTTTTCATCGCTGCGTTTTGTTTTGTGTTGCCTAAACAAGTCTTGAACAATCGACCACGACACAAATAAACCAACAATCATATACCCCAAACAAAATATAACAATGCAACAACAGCACCCTATCTAAAAACCACTTTGCATTCATTAATAAACATGAATAAAATATTCATGACTTATTATAACGTCTATGTCATTAACGGAAATAAACATACCTCTTCTAAACCATTTCAAATGCCAAGTGCTGTCTCAATATTTTAGAGTGAGCAAAGTATGTGAGATGGTACTGGCTCATTCCTTCATAAGCGTAAGACGGTGATACTCAATAGCTTCACCATTATACCCTTCACAATCCTCAATGCGAAAGGGGCTTAAGTCCTTAAGAAATGTTTTTAAAAGACAGCCCGTGAATTGGCAACTGGGTGGCGGCGTCCTGTTTGACATACAAGATATCATCGCTCTCTAACGCCAGATATATGATAGTTAAGATATTGCTCTTTTTTGCATTTGTTTTTTCATTCTCAAAAGTATACTTTTGTTGTTTTAATGACCAACAACAATAAAAAATCATCACTCTTGTATCGTTTGTATGCTGCAATTATCTTATACAATAAAGTTGTATAACCTGCACATTTATGATGATTATCCTATTGATCATTGCCCTTATGACAGAAATTTTACCAATTTACCGACAAAAACACCCTTCAAGATGATCATTGACAATCCCTACAGACTGCATAAAAGCATAACAAATCGTGGGACCAACAAACGTCCAGCCGCGTTTCTTTAAATCTTGAGAGAGACGCAGAGAAGCTGGAGTTATAGGATTTGCCAGCAATGTTTGAAAATCTATCTTTTCATAACGCTCCGATTGTGGTGGCTGAAAAGACCAAAAATAGTGAGACAAGCTCCCCCACTCTGTTATAATTTCCTGTGCTCTCAATGCATTATTAAGCACTGATCGAATTTTCCCCTGATGACGAACAATACCTTTATTCTGCATCAACATTTGCACTTTCACTTCATCATAATGACTAATTTTTTTAAAGTCAAAATCATCAAATGCAACGCGAAAAGAAGAGCATTTTTTTAAAATTGTAAACCAAGAAAGCCCCGCTTGAAAACCTTCAAGACAAATTTTTTCAAACAAAGGGATATCCTCAAAAACAGGTTTTCCCCATTCGTTATCATGATAAGCACAATAAAGTGGATCGGTTCCTGCCCATGCACAACGAACTTTTCCATCCACTCCCTTAAGAAGACCTTCGGCAAGCATAATCTTCACCGTATTAAAACAGAGTTCCTTGATCATCGCTTGGTGACTTTATCTTCTTGTGTTTTGAACGTGCCGCAGAAAAAGGTTCTTGTGTTGCAACATGGATATCGCCATCAAAAAAACGTAAATTTATTTGTCCACTTTCAGGAAACTGCGCCAACCGTTTAATAGGTTTATGGTTTTGCCCCAACACCAAAACAAAACCGCGCTCTAAAATATTCTGATAAGAAGTGCTTTTTAAAAGCCTACATGCCAACTCTAACGCCGAACGTTTTTTTTCTACACTGCGCATAAAAGCACGATAAAGGCGTGCCGTATATTCCTTTGTATGGCGTTGTGCTTTTTCACTCTTTAACAAACGGGGCGAAAGACGGAGATGAAGAGCATGAAAAGAAAAACGTTTTTTATCGTAACTCACACAAAGAGCACGCTGTAATCGACTTGAAATTTCATCAAAACCACGCCGTGGTAGAGAAAAAAGTTGATCAGCAGAGGGAAGACCGCGTCTGGCTGCACACAACTTTTGTTGATGAAAATCAAAAGAACGCGCAAGTCCTTTACGCAAACGTGCCCCAAGTGACGCGACACACACTTCAAGATCAAGCTTGACGGGAACAGCCTTTTCTGCGGCTCCTGTAGGGGTTGGAGCGCGCCAATCAGCAACATAATCAATCAAAGTCCAATCTGTTTCATGCCCAACAGCAGAAATAATGGGCAGATCAGAAGCATAAACAGCACGAACGACAGCTTCATCATTAAACCCCCACAAGTCTTCTAAACTTCCCCCTCCCCGTGCCACAATAATGAGATCAGGTTTTGGAATGTGCCCTTCTGAAGCAAGAGCATTAAAGCCTTCAACAGCAGCAGCCACTTCGCTCCCGCTTGTTTCCCCTTGAACACGGACAGGCCAAACCAAAACATGCAACGGAAAACGATCAGATATACGATGAATAATATCGCGAATAACAGCCCCCGTTGGGGATGTTACAACACCTATAATTCGAGGCATATAAGGCAAAGGTTTTTTCTTTGCTTCATCAAATAAGCCTTCTTCTGCAAATTTTTTCTTACGATTTTCAAGCAGTGTCATCAAAGCACCAACCCCTGTTGGTTCAAGAGCCTCAATGACAATTTGATATTTTGATGACCCTGGATAAGTCGTAAGCTTACCAACAGCAACCACTTCCATCCCTTCTTCAGGAGGAAATTTGAGCTTTTCCATCACGCCACGCCAAATAACAGCTTCCAACCGCGCCTTATCATCTTTTAAAGCAAAATAAGCATGTCCCGAAGCATGCGCTCCACGGTAACCAGAGATCTCTCCACGCACCCGTACATAGCCAAACTTTTCCTCAACAACACGCTTTAAAGCGCCTGCTATTTCGGAAACAGTAAATTCCGCAACATTCGTTCCACTTGTCTTTTCACTCAATAAATTGACCATTTTTCAATTCACGAAAGTTGAAATATTCAGTCTTAACATTCACACATCTTTAATGAGAATAACAGATCTCTTTAAAAGAGAATATTTTAAAAGTACATTCTCTCTATAAGATATCCAGATATTATCCATGATATCCACTATCCATAACATCACTATCCATAACATCGAAGCATTCCCCATATGCTTCAACCTATTGCAAAATCTTTAAATCCTTTGCAATACGTTGAAGATATCATGATTGCGGGCTTTTTGTATTTTACAAGTAAAAAATTATTTTTCAATTTCACCATAAAAAACATGGGGAGCGCTATTCCAAACCCATTTTTTGACATCCGGTGTCATTGCTATCACATTATATTTTTGAAAGATAAACGCATAAGGTCCCTTTTGCATCAATTCACGTTGTAAATCAGCATAGAGTTGTGCCCGTTTTTCTGAATCTTTTTGAAATAACGCCTCTTCAACTTTTTGATTCATCTCTGTATCAAAATACCCATGCTGCCAACTAGGATAGGCTGTATTTTTTGCCTCAAACCGATTATCCGGATTATAAATAAGACGTGAAGCCATGGTATGGGGATCCGTAGATCCACTATTCCACCCAATAAAAGTTGTGTCAAAAGCTCGTGCATCCACCTTTGAAAATAACTGTGTACCCGCCACACGTTCAATTTTAAGACGCACCCCTGCATGAGCAGCATTATCTTGAAGGGACTGAGCAAGAGCTAAAGTAGAAGGGGAATTTGCAACAAGAAAACTCGCCTCAAAGCCATTCGGATAACCAGCCTCTGCTAAAAGTTGCTTGGCTTTTTGAATATCGAGCTTAAAGGGCTGCCCTGCGTTTTCATCTAAAGCTCCAAAGTTGCCAAGAGGAATAAAACTTGCCCGTGGAACACCAACATCTTTGAGAAGCTTCTTGCCAAAACCTTCATAGTCTATGAGATAGCGCATCGCCAAGCGTACTTTTTCCTTAGCAAAAATGGGATTTGTCATGTTGAATCCCCAATACATCATACTTGGCACCAACACCTTTTCAACTTTAACATCTGTTGTTTTTTGCAAATCTGCAAGATCTTCAGAGGTCAAATTACGAGCCACATCAATATCGTGCTTTTGCAACAACAAACGTTGTGTTCCAGGCTCTGCAACATGGCGAATGAGAATCTGCTTTAGTTTCGGGGCTTCTCCCCAATAATGGGCGCTTGCACGCAACAAAAGAGCCTCTCCAGGGCGCCAGCTTTTCAACTGATAAGGACCAACACAAGCAGCATGCGCTTTTAAATACTGATTTCCCAGATCGCCATTTTTTTCATGCTTCATAATTGTCTTACGATCAAGCAAAGCAGTGACATGATTTGCAACAATATTATTAAGAAGAAGTTCTGCTGGATAAGGCTTATCGAATTTCATCACCACCGTTTTTTCATCAACAGCTTGCAAAGCATCATCAACATTTTGCTCTGTAATTCCATATTCATTAAACGTTGTCGCATCGGCCATTTTTAATTTGATAACCCGCTTCATCCCCCAAACAAGATCATGAGCGTTGGCCGGTCTGCCATCATTAAACTCCAAACCATCACGCAAATGAAAGGTAATTACCGTACTGTGATCATCTCCAGAAACATCCCAATGTTTTGCTAATGCTGGAACTATTTTTGTTGGATTATCTGCTGCTGTACTGACCAAATTATCACAAATATTTTCAATAATTTCACTTGCATAAACATCATTGATTTGCGCAGGATCAAAAGTACTGACAGCATCGAGATTCCAAGCCATAACAAGAGTATCAGCCGGTGTTTTTGCTGAAACCTGTTGTACAACCACTCCAACTGCCATAAGAGCAGAAACAAGAGAGCTGCTCCTTTTTAATATTTTTCTTTTCAAATTCATAGATTTCTCCCTCTCAAGTTTATTATGTAAATTTCCCATGCAGAAAAAATGTGCAAAATCATGAAACCAAGCCAACCACAGGCTTTGAAAGACAAAGTTTTTAAATCTTCAAGGACAGCATCATTTGCCACCCATTTCTTCTACCCCCACCTATAGGCTCTCCCCAAACATACAAAACAAAATAATCTGATAGACAATGAACAATCACCAATAACAAAAGCCGCTTCATGATATCTTCATGCCTTTGACTGAAAACTACAGAAAAAGTTTCGTCTTTGTTTTGTTGAACAAGTTTGCCTCTTCTTTTTTCTGACATTTTTTCTCTTCTAGCGTTTTTTAATGTCATCATCACTCTCCCCTATCGGTTTAAGGACATTAATAATAAAAAGCCTTCATAAGAATTTGATGTTTCGATAAAGTAGAAAAATTCATCAACGTGCCAAGTACAACAACCTTTATCCCTTCTTCAAAGAAAGGACTTTAATTTTTTCATCACTCTGTGAAACAGCACCCTCCCATCGCACCTTATCATCTTTCAAGGCAAAAGGAAACATGGGCATAAGTCCCCTAAAAACCTGATATTCCTCATGTCCCCCATAACAAAACTTTTCTTGCATAGAGCAAAATCTTTTCTGCTTTAGCAAGGCTCAATGATGCAACAGTTATTGCACTGATTTTTTTAGACAATAAATTTGATCTCCTTTCCATTCAGCGAAGTTGAAATATTCAATCTTAACATCCATACAGCCCCATCTTTAATGAGATTGCAAAAACTCTTTAAACAGAATGTCTTAAAAAAGCATTCAACAACATATCCCCCTTTTATTCACGATCTTCGACGTATTGCAAAGCTTGAAAACTTATACAAAACGTCGAAGATATCATGAGGATACTCTTTATCTATTTGACAACATTGAAGACACACTTATTTTTCAATTGCATGATAAAAAATACGTGGTGCACTATTCCAAACCCATTTTTTGACATCAGATGTCATCGCTATCGTATGATACGTCTGATAAATAAAAGCATAAGGTCCTTTTTGCATAAATTCACGCTGCAAATCAGCATACATTTGCGCTCGTTTTTGTGGATCTTTTTCAAATAACGCATCCTGAACCTTTTGATTCATAGTTTCATCAAAATACCCATGACACCAACTCGCATAGCCTGTATTTTTTTTCTCAAACCGATTATCAGGATTGTAAATAAGGCGTGAAGCCATTGTATGGGGATCAGCAGAGTCATTATTCCATCCGAAAAAAATCGTATCAAAGGCACGTGCAGACAATTTTGAAAACAACTGCGTACCCACAAAACGTTCAATTTTAAAACGTACTCCAATCTTTTTTGCATTATCTTGGAGAGACTGAGCGATAGGCAAAGCAAAAGGATAAGGAGATGCTCCTGCAAAAATCCTAGCCTCAAAACCGTCCGGATAACCGGCTTCCGTTAAAAGCTGTTTTGCTTTTTGAAGATCAAGTTTAAAAGGTTGTCCTTCTTTCTCATCCAAAGCTCCAAGATTCCCAAGAGGAATAAAGCTTGCCCGTGGAACACCAACATCTTTGAGAAGATTCTTACCGAGTCCTTCATAGTCAATAAGATAGCGCATCGCTAAACGCACTTTTTCATTGGCAAAAATTGGATTTGTCACATTGAACCCCCATATGATCACGGATGGCTCTAACACTCTTTCAACTTTAATATCCGTTGTTGCTTGGAGATCTGCCAAATCCTCTGGCATCAAATTACGTGCAACATCAATATCGTGTTTTTGCAACAATAAACGTTGTGTTCCAGGCTCCGCAACATGGCGAATGAGAATCTTCTTCAATTTAGGCGCCTCCCCCCAATAATTGGAGCTTGCACGCAACAAAATCCCTTCTCCAGGACGCCAGCTACTTATCTGATAAGGACCAACACAAGCAGAATGATTTGCCAAATACCGGTTTCCCATATCACCATTTTTTTCCTGTTTCATGAGTGTCTCACGATCAAGCAAAGCAAGAGTACGAGTAGTGGCAAAATGGCTAAGAATAAGCTCTGCTGGATAAGGTTTATCAAATTTCATCACCACTGTTTTCTCATCCGGGGACTGAAAAGCCTCATCAATATTTTGCTCTGTAATACCATATTCATTAAATGTCGCAGCAGAAGCCATCTTTAATTTAACAATCCGCTTCATGCTCCAAATAAGACCATTGGCATTCGCAGAACGACCATCGTTGAACTTCAAGCCATCGCGCAAATGAAAAGTAATCACCGTATGCTGATCATCACTTAAAACATCCCAACTCTTTGCTAAAGAGGGAATAAGTTTAGCTGCATTATCTTTAGCTGGCTCGACTAAATTATCACAAACATTGACAAGAACTTCATTCCCATAACGGTCATTGATTTGCGCAGGATCAAATGTACTTATTGAATCAAGATTCCAAGCCATCACAAGCGTATCGGCAGGTGTTTTCGCTGAAACTTGTTGCACAAAAATCCCCAGTGCAATAACAGCAAAAATAAGAGAGCTGCTACTTTTCAATATTTTTCCTTTCAAGTTCATAGACTTTTCCTTTTAAAATTTATTGTATAAGTTCCCATGCAACAATAACGTGCAAGAAATAATAAGATCAGACTTAGAAAACATACCTCCTCGAAATAAAATAAAAAAACTCAACAGAAACAGCTCCTTAAAAACCACACAGTCTCTCTAAGCAGGTATAGGCGAAACCAAAATATGCAACGAAAAACGAATCTGAATATAAAACGAAGATATCAAGTATAACAGCACCTGTGGGCGATATTACAGCGCTTACAATTCGGAATCATATCAGGCAAAATTTCCTTTTGCTTCATCAAACAAACCTTCTCCTTCAAATTTCTTTTTTCGATTTTATAAAAAGTGTCGCTAAAACACCAACTCCAGTTGCTTCAAGAGCCTCAATAAAAATTTGATATTTTGATGATCTTAGAAAAATTGTAATTTGCCGAAATTGATCATTTTTCCCCCTTATCGAAGAGGAAATTTGAATTTTTACATCACTCCCCATAACAATAACGCCCTCCAATTGCATTTCATCATCTTTCAAAGCAAAAGGAAACATGGGCATAGGCACCATAAAAACCTGATACTTCTCATTCCCCTACAACAAAACTTTTCTTGCACATCGTAAAGTCTTTACGCCTTTAACAATGCTAAATTCTAAAACAGTTGTTATACGAATTTTTTCAACAAATAAATTGAGCACTTTTCAATTCAGGAAAGTTAAAATATTTAGTCTTAACATCCACGCAAACACATCTTTAATGAAAATACCCCCTTTTTATTTTTAAATAAAAATCTTGAAAAGACACTCAGAAATATATCTTTCGCTTATTATCCACGATCTCCGACGTCTTGCAAAGCTCTAAAGCCTATACAAAACGTCGAATATATCATGACGATACTTTTTTATATTTACAAATAAAGATTATTTTTCAATTGCACTATAAAAAATACGTGGTGCACCATTCCAAACCCATTTTTTGACATCAGGTGTCATCGCGACAATATTATAGACCTGATAGATAAAAGCATAAGGTCCTTTTTGCATAAAATCATGCTGTAAATCAGCATACATTTGTGCCCGTTTCTGTGGATCTTTTTGAAACAACGCGTCTCTCACCTTCTTATTCATATCTTCATCCAAATAACCATGGCACCAACTAAGATAACCTGTTTTTTTAGCCTCAAACCGATTATCAGGATTTAAAATAAGACGTGAAGCCATCGTATGCGGATCCGCAGAAGCATTATTCCATCCTATAAAAATTGTATCAAAACTCCGTGCATAAAGTTTTGAAAACAACTGCGTACCGATAAAATGTTCAATCTTAAAGCGCACACCCACCTTTTTTGCATTGTCTTGGAGTGACTGAGCAATGGGCAAAGCAAAAGGATAAGGAGATTTCCCTGCAAAAATGTTAGCCTCAAAACCATTTGGATAGCCTGCCTCCGTTAAAAGCTGCTTAGCTTTTTGAAGATCAAGTTTAAAGGGTTGTCCTTCTTTTTCATCCAAAGCCCCAAAATTACCAAGAGGAATAAAGCTTGCCCGTGGAATGCCAACATCTTTAAGAAGAGTCTTTCCAAGAGTGTCATAATCGATAAGATAGCGCATTGCCAAACGCACTTTTTCATTGGCAAAAATAGGATTTGTCGTATTAAATCCCCATATGATCATGGATGGCGCCAATATTTTTTCAACTTTAATATCTGTTGTTGCTTGAAGATCTTTTAGATTCTCTGGCGTTAAATTACGTGCCACATCAATATCGTGTTTTTCCAACAATAAACGCTGTGTTCCAGGCTCTGCAATATGACGAATTAAGATCTTCTTTAATTTGGGTGCCTCTCCCCAATAATTAGAACTTGCACGCAACAAAATCCCTTCTCCAGGGCGCCAACTTTCTAACTGATAAGGCCCAACACAAGCAGCATGACTTGCCAGATAGCGATTGCCCATATCACCATCTTGTTCGTGTTTCATAAGTGTTTCACGATCAAGCAAAGCAACAGTGCGATTAGTGGAAATATTGCTCAGAATAAGCTCTGCTGGATAAGGTTTATCAAATTTCATCACCACCGTCTTCTCATCGGGTGCTTGAAAAGCCTCATCAACATTTTGTTCTGTGATACCATATTCATTAAAAGTTGCCGCATTAGACAGCTTTAATTTGACAACCCGCCTCATTCCCCAAACAAGATCATGAGCACCAGCAGGCCGACCATCATTAAACTTCAAATCATCTCGCAAATGAAAAGTAATCTCTGTGCGTTGATCATCGCTTAAAACATCCCAACTCTTTGCCAAAGAAGGAACGATTTTAGTTCCATCATTTTTAGCAGAATCAACCAAATTGTCACAAACATTGACAACAACTTCAGCTCCATACCGGTCATTGAGCTGCGCAGGATCAAATGTACTGATCGCATCGAGATCCCAAGCCATCACAAGGGTATCAGCCGGTGTTTTTGCTGAAACTTGTTCCACAAGCATCCCCAGTGCCATAAAAGTGGAAACAAAAGAACTGATACTTTTCAATATCTTTTTCTTCAAGTTCATAGATTTTTCCTTTTAACGTTTATTGTATAAATTCCCCATGCAGCAAAACGTGCTTAATAATTTAAGTTTAAAGAACTATAGGCTTCTAAAAACCAAGCTTTAAAATCTTTAAGAACAAACACTTATTGCCAATCACTTCTCCTGCCCACACTTATAAGCCAAACCAAAACCACAAAGGAAAATACTCTGATATATAATGAACGCTCACCAACAACAGAGCTTATTCACGATATCATAACGCCTACTATTGAAGACTATAAGACTAAGATTCCTTTTCTCTTTTGTCTCTTGTTTCTTCTAATATTTTTAATGTCATCAAAGCACTCCCCTTCTTGGTTCAAGGACCTTAATAACAAAGAGCCTTCATAAGAATTTGAAACTTTGGTAAAACAGGAAAATCCGCCAATTTGCCAAGTGCAACGACTTTTATTCCTTCTTCAAAAGAAAAATTTGAATTTTTTCATCACTCCCCGTAAAATAACACCCTCCAATTAGCATTTCATCATCTTTCAAAGCAACAGAAAACATGGACACTATTAAAAAACTGATATTCCTCGTGTTTCCCCATAACAAAACTTTTCTTGCACATCGTAAATTCTTTGCTTCTCTAGCAATGCTAACTCCTGCAACAGTTGTTGCACTAATTTTTCAGTAAATAAATTGACCACTTTTCAATTCAGAGAAGTTGAATATTCAGCCTTAACATCCACACAAACACATCTTTAATGAAAATGCCCCCTTTTTATTTTTAAATAAAAATCTTGAAAAGACATTCAATATATCCCTCCCTTATTCACGATCTTCGACGTCTTGCAAAACTTTAAAACTTATGCAAAACGCCGAATATATCATAACGACGCTTTTATCTATTTGACAGCATTGAAGATACGCTTATTTTTCAATTTTACTATAAAAAATTTGTGGCGCACTATTCCAAACCCACTTTTTGACATCCGGTGTCATCGCAATAACAGTATATTTCTGATAGATAAACGCATAAGGTCCTTTTTGCATCAATTCACGTTGTAAATCAGCATAGAGTTGCGCCCGTTTTTGTGAATCTTTTTGAAACAACGCCTCTTCAACTTTTTCATTCATTTCTGTATCAAAATACCCATGCTGCCAACTAGGATAGGCTGTATTTTTTGCCTCAAACCGATTATCCGGATTATAAACAAGACGTGAAGCCATGGTATGAGGATCCGCAGAATCATTATTCCATCCGACAAAAATCGTATCAAAAGCACGTGCATAAAGTTTGGAAAACAACTGTGTCCCTGCCAAACGCTCAATTTTAAGACGCACCCCTGCCTGTGCAGCACTATCTTGAATGGACTGAGCAAGCAACAAAGTATAGGGGGAGGAACTTGAAACAAGAAAATTGGCCTCAAAGCCATTCGGATAACCAGCCTCTGTTAAAAGCTGCTTGGCTTTTTGAATATCAAGCTTAAAGGGCTGTCCTTCTTTTTCATCTAAAGCTCCAAGATTGCCAACAGGAATAAAACTTGCCCGTGGAATACCAACACCTTTGAGAAGCTTCTTGCCGAAACCTTCATAGTCTATAAGATAGCGCATCGCCAAACGTACTTTTTCCTTAGCAAAAATGGGATTTGTCATGTTGAATCCCCAGTACATCATGGATGGCTCTAATACTTCTTCGATTTTAACATCTGTTGTTTTTTGTAGATCTGCAAGATCTTCAGGGGTTAAATTACGAGCAACATCAATATCGTGCTTTTGTAACAATAAACGTTGTGTTCCAGGCTCTGCAACATGGCGAATAAGAATCTGCTTCAGTTTCGGAGCTTTTCCCCAATAATGGGAGCTTGCACGCAACAAAAGAGCTTCTCCAGGGCGCCAACTTTTCAACTGATAAGGACCCACACAAGCAGCATGCGCTTTCAAATACTGATTTCCCAGATCGCCATCTTTTTCATGCTTCATAATTGTCTTGCGATCAAGCAAAGCTGTCGCAGGACTTGCAACAATATTATTAAGAATGAGCTCTGCTGGATAAGGCTTATCAAATTTCATCACTACCGTTTTTTCATCAACAGCTTGCAAAGCATCATCAACATTTTGCTCTGTAATTCCATATTCATTAAAAATTGCGGCATTACCCATCTTCAATTTGACAACCCGCCTCATCCCCCAAACAAGATCATTGGCGTTGGCTGATCTCCCATCATTAAACTTCAAACCATCGCGCAAATGAAAAGTAATCACCGTACTGTGATCACCCCCTGAAACATCCCAATGTGTTGCTAATGCGGGAACCATTTTAGCAGGATTATCTGTAGCACCACTCACCAAATTATCACAAACATTGCGAATAATTTCACTTCCATAAACATCCGTAAGTTGTGCGGGATCAAATGTACTGATTGCATCAATATTCCAAGCCATCACAAGAGTATTAGCCGGTGTTTTTGCTGAGGACTGTTGTACAACCATTCCCAATGCCATAAGAACAGAAACAAGAGAGCCGCTACTTTTCAATATTTTTCTTTTCAAGTTCATAGACTTTTCCTTTTAACGTTTATTGTATAAATTCCCCACGCAATAAGAACGTGCAAAATAACAAGATTAGACGAACCATAGGCTCCAAGAGACAAAGGTTTAAAACTTTCAAACAACACTACCTATCAACTACTCCTCCTGCCATACTTATAAGCTCCCCCCCCAAGATGCACCGAAAAACAATTTAATATACAATAAATGGTATAACCGATAACAAAATCTACGGGTGATATCACAACATCTACCACTGAAAACTACACGACAAAGATTTTGTCTCTCTTGCTTGTCGAGCAAGCTTTCCCCTTCTTTCTTCTAGCATTTTTCGCATTATCAAAGCCCCCGTTAGCACAAGCACCTTAATAATAAAAAGCCTTAACAACAATTTGAGCTTTCAACAAAACAGGAAAATTCACCCATTTTTCAACACCAACCAACTCTCTCCCTCTGCTGCAAGAGGAGTTTTGAATTTTTCCATACTTCCCCGCTAAATAATAAGCCTCTCATTATATATTATTTCAAAATAAATATCTTATTTCAAAATAAAAAGAGCATGAGCCCCACCCCCCCTGATATTCGCTCATGTGCTCGTACAGAACAAAACTTTTTCAACATTCTATTTAATACTTTTGCTCCTTTAACAACACTCAATTCATTGCTTGCATTTTTCAGCAAAAAATATCTTTTCAATTCACTAAGGTTGAAATATCTAAATATAACACCCATATAAGCACACCCTTATCAGAATAGATAGTCTTTTTTTAAGTAAACTGCCTTGAAATATTATTTCTATACACGGGACAATAATAAGTCCGTTACAAAATCTTCAACGAACGAGAACTTTCCCCCTGATGCGAAATATCAAAAAGTTATAAAAAATCCCCTACAATTTCTTAGAAAAAAAAGAAATTTCTTCATTTAACAAAAGAAGTGCCATAAAAATATCGGGAAAAATGCAATAGAACACGCGTGTATTTCAACAACCAGCACTGATATTACACCAGTACTAAGGTGGTGAAAAAATAATAAAAAATAAAAAAACGTTTTTCCTTTATGATAATAACATCACTATACGATGATAATACAACAACACAAAAGATTCGAAAGTATATTTAAATGAACAGAAAGAAAAAATTGTCAAATTCTTTTCATGCATTTCTTGGCGGAACATTTAGTCGCGTCAGTCTAAAATTACTGATCCTTTCATTCTTCATTGGCATCGTAATGAAGTTTTTTGGATGGACACCTCGAAACCTCACACAGAAAATAATAGATTTTCTTCAATCTTTATGGGAAAGGGGATTTATAACGCTTACAAACTTCTTCCATATAACTATGATGGGCGCTATTATTGTTGTGCCTATTTTTCTTATCTCACGCATTTTTCATAAAAAATAAACGCTTTAAATATTTTTCTTAGCGCTAGTCTTTTCGAAAAATCAAACGACATAAAAATCCTGTGCTCACAGCGATAATCACCGCAACAATACCGTATAAGAAACGATACTTATGCGCTGCATAGAAAATTGTATAAGCGATATGTGCTTTAACAATTTCAAGAGTCGTTGTTGCACTATCAACAAACTGCCCATCACGAAAAAGATAAGCACGAGCCTTATAATGTCCAACAGGGATATTGGCTGGTAAACGAAAATGTGCCGTGAAAAGTGTATCAGAACCAAAACGAACACCGCCTACTTCTTCATAATAAAGGCTTTTAGCTTTTTGCAGTTTTATAAGTTCATCGCGAAAAATTTGTATTTTTTTCTGATCTTTCTCATCTGTTTGCAATGGCAAATAGAGTAACCCTAACCCCAAACGTTTATAATCTTCCATGCTGGTAATATCATCAATTTCACGCGTTGTGACCATAGAGTAAAAGAGAGGAACATTTTTAAAAATAAGGGAATCTGTATTAACCCATACACCGGCATTGCGTTTTTTTTCCCGCATGACCATTGTCCGGTTTTGTCCTTCCAAGCTGACAACAACATCATAACGGTTCTGTCGAGAATATAGTGGATCAATATTTTCCAAGACACCAGCAATATAAAGATCACGACCAGAAAAATTTGCATCCACGGTAATCGTATTCGTTGTGACGATAATTTGAACAGTTTCGTGATCAACGTTATCAATGAATGTTGCTGTCGTCCCAACATGTGACCATGTAGAAAAAGAAACAAAACAAAAGCAACCTGCAATGATGCATAAAGAAAATAATCTACCCATTTTTATCTCATAAGAATATCCAGAGAGAAAAGATTATCAGGGCGTACAAATAATTGAAAAGCAAGACGCATACACACAATCAACACCAAACATGCAAGTGCCATACGCAATTGTTCCGCTTTTAGCTTCCGTCCAGCTCGTGTTCCATATTGCGCGCCAATACTTCCTCCGAGCATTAACAAAAAAGCCAAGACAATATCAACCGACTGATGAGTCATACTTTGCAAAACTGTCGTGAAAGAAGACACAAATGTAATTTGAAAAAGTGAAGTCCCTATCACAACATTGGTTGGAACACGCAGCAGGTAAATCAATGCAGGGATCATAAAGAATCCCCCACCAATTCCCATGATAGAAGACAACAACCCCACAATGAGACCAATCCCTAACACTGGAACAATGCTGACATAGATCATAGATGTCCGAAAACGCATTTTAAATGGTAAGCGATGAATCCAGTTATGGCGATGTCGACCTGCAAGACGGACATTGGCTTTTCCTAACCTACGCTTGCGCCTCATATCATACCAACTTTCAACAATCATCAAGCTTCCTATACTTCCAAGAAGAATTACATAAAGAAGCGAAATCATTAAGTCTAATTGACCCAACTTTTTCAAAACAGAAAAAATCTGAATCCCGATTAACGAACCGCCCCCTCCTCCAATCGCCAAAAGAATACCAAGTTTGATATCAAGCGTACGTCGTCTAAAATGTGTAATCGCCCCCGTTACAGAGGATGCAATCATCTGGTTAGCGCCAGTTCCAACAGCAATAGCAGGAGGAATATTATAAAAAATCAATAAAGGTGTGATGAGAAAACCACCACCAATGCCAAAAAGACCTGAAAAAAAACCAGCAACGACTCCCATACCAATCAAGATCAGCATATTGAGTGACATTTCAGCAATTGGTAAATAAATACTCACTGATAGAACCTTTAAGATAATTTGAGGTTTTTGAAAAATTGGAGAATTTTTCCAACTTATCCTCTTTGTCCAATAATCTCTGTTGCGTATTTAAAAGGACAATTTTAATTACTACTGCTTTCGCACAATGACGAATGCGCAAGACATTTCACATCTATTAACATCAACACTATAAAAACTAAAAAAAATGCGCTCCTTTTAAAAAGCTATAAAAACATAACGTTATCGCGACCACAAATGCAACGATTAAAAAACAAAGAAGACTTTTTTTTACGAAATAAGATAAAAATGAGACATGTCCCCGAGACTGCCCCTTTAAGGCAGAAGAAAAATCATCCTCAATGCAAGAATGAGATGCTGGGTAATGGTTAGGTGCTGTTCCCCCCACATCTTTTTCTTTTATCACTGTACGCTCCACTGCTTCTTCAGTCTTTTTAAAAGAAGACTTCAAAGCATCATCACTTGGCAAAAGTGCATCTTTAGACAAAAGCGCATCTCTGGGCAAAAGTGTATCCCTGGGCAAGAAACCTTTATTTTCTCGCTGCAATGCATTTTCAACATTTGTTTGGAGTGGCGTTATACTGTTTTGTCCTGAAAAATTTTGCACCTTTTGAAGGAATAAGCGTTCTTGATTTCCCTCACATTCCATATAAGCAAGTTTTTGTACAACAGAATCAGGTGATTTTGAACGAGACACCCGTCGTGTTGCCGCTGCTTCCTTTAAGATTCTTTTTTCACCCTGCAAACTTTGAATAAGTGTTTTAATCTGCTCTAAAGACTCAAAAAGCCTTTTTTCCCTTTGGCGACGAATATAATGTTCAGCCAAAATAGCGCGACTAATATCATCTAAATAAGATTTAAAATGCTCTTCGACAGATCCCTGCTGGTTCAAAGGACGAGACAAATGCTTCATTTTCATTTGTGCATAAACAGTGCGTAAATTTTGAGCAATGTCTGACATTGTTACTTCCACAGGCGCCTCTATTCTCTCCTTTTGCTCAATAAAAGAAGAAAATTGATCACTCCGAACCTGATTGGTTGTCTGGTCGATCGTATGACCCTTCGTATTCACAAACGCCTACCCCTCATTAACCTCTTTGAAAAGAATCGTTAAGAAATGATAAGAAAGTGTACTCTATTTTAGTAAATAGAGCTTTAAGAACGCCCAAAAACTTTCTTGTTAGAAATATTTTCCCACTATTCATCTAAAATATTTGCCTAATATTCATCTTGAGTATTTGAAAGAAAAATCTTTTCTCCCCTCAAGATTTGAAGCGTAAAATCATTCCCCCATTTTTATTGTTTTCACTTAATTTTTCATTACATAAAACCCTTATTGCGCCATCATAAATAGAGCCTATAAAACGAAAAAAGAATATTCTCACAAGGCAGATTAATTTTTTTACTTTTTATTCAAGCAAATAAGGCAATTATGGCAATGAACAAAGAGATGAAGATTGAAAATGACGACAAGAAAGTACAAGTAAACATAAAAAAGCTTATATGAAAGAAAACACAAGTTATAAATAAGACTTCATTTTAAACAATTTGGTTTCTTACGCGTATTGCTATAAACTTGTGATCATACAAACAAAGAGGATCATCATGAAGATAATTGTCGCTGTCAAACGTGTTGTTGATTATAACATCAAGATACGCGTCAAGCCCGATAGCACAGGCGTTGATCTGTCTCACGTAAAAATGTCTATGAATCCTTTTGACGAGATAGCCGTTGAAGAAGCAATTCGTCAGAAAGAATCTGGTAAAATTTCAGAAGTTGTTCTTGTTTCAATTGGACCAGAAGCCGCCCAAGAAACTTTACGAACAGGACTTGCCATGGGGGCTGATCGCGCCCTTCTTGTCACAACGGATCAAACACTTGAACCTTTAGCAATCGCTAAGGTTCTCAAAGCCATTGTTGATGAAGAAAAACCCGATATGGTCTTTTTAGGAAAACAAGCGATTGATGACGATAGCAATCAAACAGGACAAATGCTCGCCGCGCTTCTTGGTTGGGGACAAGCAACTTTTGCCTCACATTTTAACATAGAAAATAGACATGCTACAGTTACCCGTGAGATCGATAATGGAACACAAACCCTTCATCTTCCCCTTCCCATGGTTATGACGGCCGATCTCCGGCTCAATGAACCACGGTACACCTCTCTCCCCAATATCATGAAAGCAAAAAAGAAAATTATTGAACAAAAAGCTCTTGCTGATCTTAGCATTGATACGAAAGCACGCCTCACAATTTTAAGTGTTGAAGAGCCAAAACCCCGTCAATCTGGAGTTAAAGTTGCTAATGTGGCAGAGCTTGTCAGTGCACTAAAACAAAAAAACTGCATTTAATATTTTCTTAGAGTACTAGAGTAAAAGCAATACGCATATAAAAGGGTAAAAATTTATGGCAATTCTTTTATTGGCCGATCATAATACAGAAGAAACCGCAAAAGCGCTCACCGCCGCGCACGCACTCAAAAGCGATATCGATATTTTGGTTTGCGGAGAAAATATTCAAACGATAGCAGAAAAGAGTGCTAAACTTAATGGTGTGCGGCAAGTTCTTATTGCTGAGGCAGACTATTTAGCCCATCAACTCGCCGAGCCTATGGCAGATACAATCATCTCACTCGCAAATGATAATGATTATGATGTAATCATGGCTCCATCCAGCAGCACTGGAAAAAATGTGATGCCACGCATAGCTGCTCTTCTTGATCTTATGCAAATTTCAGATATTACCGCCGTTCTTTCACCCGACACCTTCAAACGCCCCATTTATGCAGGCAATGCAGTTGAAACTGTTCGCAGTAATGATCCCAAAAAAATTATCACCGTTCGCACAGCTTCTTTCACACCAACAGCTTCCCAAAATAATTCAGCGCCCATTAAAACAATAACACCAGCGCCCAATCCCAATCTTTCTTCTTTCGTAAAAGCAGAAGCCAACAAAAATGATCGTCCTGATCTTACCTCTGCACGTGTTATTATATCAGGCGGGCGTGGTCTTGGTTCACAAGAGAAATTTATGGCTCTTCTTCTTCCTCTTGCAAATAAATTAAATGCGGCTTTAGGAGCTAGCCGCGCAGCAGTTGACGCAGGCTATGCGCCCAATGATTGGCAAATTGGACAAACAGGAAAAGTCGTTGCCCCTGAACTCTATATCGCCGTTGGCATTTCTGGTGCAATCCAACATTTAGCCGGTATAATGGATGCACAAATTATTGTTGCCATTAATAAAGATGAAGAAGCACCCATCATGCAAATTGCCGATTACGCCCTTGTCGGTGATCTCCACCAAATTATTCCAGAATTGGAGAAAGCTTTATAAGCCATGAATGCCTCTCAGCATCTTCAATGCAAAAATCTGAAATTTAACAAAGTCATTGTTATGACAGAACCAACACCAACAGAACTTTTTGCCATGCAAATCGTTGTTTCATCTCTTGTGGGCAATCCACACCAAACTGTTCCAGAATTGGAGAAAGCTTTATAAACCATGAAAGCAGCTCTGCATGATCAGCGTGAAAGTATGGCGTTTGACATCGTCATTGTTGGAGCAGGTCCCGCAGGGCTTTCTGCTGCCATTCGTCTGAAACAAATTAATCCTGAGCTTTCTGTCACAATTGTTGAAAAAGGGACCGAAGTTGGGGCTCATATTCTCTCTGGCGCCGTTGTTGACCCCATTGGTATCGATACACTCTTACCGGAATGGAGAAGTGACCACGATCATCCCTTTACAACCCCTGTTACCCGTGACCAGTTTTTTTTTCTAAAGCCTCACAAAGCGACACGATTGCCCAATATCTTGCACCCCAAAATCTTATCCAATGACGGGTGTTATATCGTTTCACTTGGAAGCGTTTGCCGCTGGCTAAGCAAAAAAGCCGAAGCGCTGGGTGTTGAAATTTATCCTGGGTTTGCCGCAACAGAACCCATCCAGAATGAGAATGGAGCCATCATTGGTGTTCTCACCAGTGATATGGGGCTTAACAAAGATGGAACCCCTGGAAAAAATTATATGCCTGGTATGGCGTTATTGGCAAAATATACTCTGATTGCAGAAGGAGCACGCGGCTCAATTGCAAAACAACTGATACAAACTTTCAACCTTAGCAAAAATTGTGAACCCCAAAAATTTGGTCTTGGTCTCAAAGAACTCTGGGAAATTGAACCACAAAAACACCAACGCGGTTTAGTGCAACATTTCACCGGTTGGCCCTTAGACAATCATACCGGCGGTGGTGGTTTTCTTTATCACCAAGAAAACAATGTCATTTCTGTCGGTTTTGTTGTACACTTAGATTACAAAAACCCTTATCTTTCTCCCTTTGAAGAATTTCAACGTTTTAAAACACATCCAAAACTCTATGAAATCTTCAAAGGTGCAAAGCGTCTTTCCTATGGTGCCCGTGTTATCAGTGAAGGAGGGTGGCAATCTGTACCAAAGCTTACCTTTCCTGGTGGCGCGCTTATTGGCTGCTCTGCTGGCTTTGTTAATGTTCCTCGTATCAAAGGATCACACAATGCCATCTTATCTGGTATCTTAGCCGCCGATAAAATTGCTACCGCTCTTGCGCAAGGACGTATCCATGATGAGATCAAAGAAATCGAAGAGCAATGGCGAAAAGGGCCCATTGGCAAAGATCTTTATAAAGTGCGAAATGCCAAACCGTTTTGGGCAAAATATGGGACAAAATATGGAATTAAACTTGCCGGTTTTGATATGTGGTGGCAACAACTGTTTGGATTTTCCTTATTTAAAACACTCCCCCATGGCAAGGAAGATTATGCCTGTCTTGAACCAGCAGAAAAATTTCAACCCATAGCTTATCCAAAACCCGATGGTGTTGTAACGTTTGACCGCCTTACAAGTGTTGCCCTTTCCAATACGCAGCATGAAGAAAATCAACCTTGTCATTTAAAAATAGCCTCATTAGAAAAACAAAAAGACTCCGAATATGCCGTCTATGGAGGACCTTCCACACGCTATTGCCCCGCCGCTGTCTACGAATGGCTAGAGCATAAGGGGCAGCTCACTTATGTGATTAACGCTTCAAATTGCATACATTGTAAAACGTGCGACATTAAAGATCCCAACCAAAACATCACTTGGATCTGTCCGCAAGGCAACGAGGGCCCCTTCTATCCCAATATGTAACCTCGACCTCATCATTGTTTGTTCTGCTAAAATTGCAATATACAAAACACAATCGATAAAAATATTTTTTCAGATGAGAAATCTATCAATCACCTTCATACATAGGCTCTTTCACGATATAAAAATTATCCTATTGTAAAGTGACCAACGATTTAAGCAAATCAACCCGAGTAAATAAGCCGTTGTCATGATAAAAATGTCCTGATAAAAATTAAGCCAAAATAGCTTATGAGTATGGATAAAATTTTGATAAGATCTTGTGGGAAAGGGTATTTGATGAAGAGAAAAAGGCATGTGTGAGAACGCATATTTTATAGGTGCGCATGCTTATTCGGCCCCCCTCATAGAGCCAGGGCTTTATCTTGTGGCAACACCGATCGGGAATCTTGCAGATATTACGCTTCGTGCTTTGCAAGTGCTGGCAGGCGTTGATATTTTAGCGTGTGAGGATACGCGGGTAACACGTGTTTTGTTGGAACGTTACAGTATTCGAAAAAAAACTTTTCTCTATCATGAATATAACGCGCACAAAGCAGGTCCGAAGCTC
Organism: Bartonella tribocorum CIP 105476; assembly: GCF_000196435.1. NCBI lineage: Bacteria > Pseudomonadati > Pseudomonadota > Alphaproteobacteria > Hyphomicrobiales > Bartonellaceae > Bartonella > Bartonella tribocorum. The sequence goes on from NC_010161.1 coordinate 2,006,649, forward strand.
TTAGCGGCTTTAGCAGAAAACAAAACGGTAGCGCTTGTTTCAGATGCGGGAACACCACTTATTTCTGATCCTGGATTTCGATTAGTCGAAGAAGCCCGTAAGGCGGGTCATAAAATTATCCCAATCCCTGGAGCATCAGCTCTTTTAGCTGCTCTGATACCAACAGGGCTTCCGACCGATAGCTTTTTCTTTGCAGGTTTTTTAAGTGCACGCAAAGCGCAGCGTCAAAAACGATTAGAACAATTAAAAGAGATTCCAGCAACTTTGATTTTTTATGAATCACCGCATCGTCTTGTTGAAACTTTACAGGATATGGTTACTCTTTTTTCGGCAGATCGACCTGCCGCCATTTGTCGTGAATTAACAAAAAAGTTTGAAACCGTAGATGTTTCTAATTTGGGAAGTTTGTTGGAAAACTATAGAAAACAGACACAGATTCGTGGGGAAATTGTTGTGCTTGTTGGAGAATCATCATCTTCTTGCTTAAATGTGATCAGTGATCAAGAAGTTAATGAAATGTTATTAGAAGGCGCACGGACACATTCCGCGGCTCAAGCAGCAGCTTTGGTTGCAAAAAAGACCGGTTTGAAAAAGCAGGAACTTTTCCAGCGGTTGATTTTTCTAAAAAATGTGTAAAATAATGCATAAGACCATACCAAAAAAACAGAGACAAAAGTCTTTTTATCGGGGAGTTCGTGCAGAAAAATTGGCAGCTTGGTGGTTGCGTTTCAAAGGGTTTCACATTGCTGAAATGCGTTTTAAAACAAAGTGTGGGGAAATTGATTTAATTGCACGACGTGGAAATCTTGTATTAATTGTTGAGGTCAAAGCACGTTCAACGTTGCTGGAAGCAATGGAAGCGGTTTCCCGAATGAATGAAAAGCGAATTGAGGCAGCAGCTGATATTTGGCTCGCACGGCAAAAAGATTATGCCCTTTTGTCTGTACGCTTTGATTTGATTGCAATTTTACCTTGGCGTTGGCCAAAGCATATCCCCGCATTTTTTACATCTGATCGATAAGAGGAGGCCCCGTTTTAACCATGCTCAATAAAAAAACATTTCGCCTTTATGTGTATATGCGTTAAAAAGTGTGTAACAATTTAAGCGCTATAAGGAGCGAAATATGGATGATTATGAAAAGTTTGCAACAGGTTTGCTCATTATTTTTGGAGCGCTGATTATTGGTGGTTTAATGGCAATGCATATTGTACTGATGAATAAACCAGGTTTTTTATTTGCATTAGCCGCAGCTGTTGTTGGTTGGTTTTCTGCTTTTGCCGTTCTATTTGACAAACCAAAAATCTATTTGGGCTTGATTATTCTTGCTATTTTATGTGTTGCTTCCTCAATTAGCATTTATGTGAGTTAAAACACCTAAGCTGTTGATTGAGATTCCTTTTAAAAAGTAAAACTGAGGAATAGAAATGAAACTTGGCTTTTTGGGAACAGGTACAATTAGTGCTTCCATGGTGAATGGCCTCATAACAAGTGCCTTTAATGTTTCCTCCATGATTGTTTCACCGCGCAATGCACAAATAGCAGAGCGTCTTTCACGCACTTATGATGAAGTTATGATTGCTGAAAATAACCAAGCATTGCTCGATATGAGTGATTGTGTTTTTCTTTGTTTACCCAACCAAATTGCAGAAGGCGTTTTGCGCTCTCTTCGCTTTCGTCCAGAACAGCTGGTTATTTCCGTTCTTGCTATGGCAAAAGCCGCAGAAGTGGAAGCGTGGATCAACCATAAAGTTTATCGTGCTGTTCCGTTACCTTTTGTCGCAGAATGCAAAAATTTGACACCCATTTATCCCGATCATCCGTTTTTACGCACTTTATTTGATGCATTGGGGGGCACATTGGTGCTCGAAAAGGAAGAACAGTTTAATCTTTTTATGACAGCGGGTTCTCTTATGGGCGTATATTTTAATTTTATCGAAACAGCCCATCAATGGTTTATAACACAAGGGTTAAACAAACAGCAATCAGCAGAGTTTCTGACCATGATGTTTGGAAATCTTACGGATGAAATGCGTAAAATTATAGCAACGGATCGTTCTACCTCTCTTAATTTTGCACTGCTTGAAAAAGAGTTTTCGACAAAGGGGGGAACAAATGAATTTTTGTCAAATTATTTTTCTCATCAAGGGGGGAAAAGTGCTCTCACAACAGCTCTTGAGGCAACTTTACAAAAAATGAATGCTTCTAAAAAGACTTAACCAACATAATTCTCATCTCAAAGATGAGAATTATGAATCTATTGATTGGGCTCTTTGTAAACATGAATTAATAAAACTATCTGCGATAGGTCTTTCAAGAGTAAGAAAAACGGATTTTTTAACTACCTATCCCTTTAATTTACATCAATAAAAATAAAACTTTCGATTAATCCTCAAGATATTTTTAGAGCGCAAAATCACTTATAAGAAGAAAATTCATCCTTTAATCCTTTAATATTTTAATATTTGAAATGAGAATACTGACAAAATCTTTTTCCATTTTACGTTGTTCTCTTGTCATGAAATAAAAAACGTTTGTTTGTCTATTAAAAAAGGAAGCAACATTGCGATAAAATCGTTTAAAAATAACGTAATAGACTTGCCAACTTTATGCAAAATAGAGGAAAACTTTGAGGGAGAAAAGAGCATAATGGGTATGACTTCTCTCTTTTTATTTAAGGAGAAATGCTATGAGATCTCTACACCTCACAGGAGTTTTTACATTCTATCATTCACAGGCACTCTCGTAAAACGAATGAAACACATTAAGAAATATTCTCTTTTCAAACAAGCGCTTGAATAATAAACATAAATATATTCTTGAGAATTTTGTTGTTGCATAAAAAAACTATCCCGATAAAAACCGCGGACAATGAAAACGTAAAAGAATGCGTTATCTCCACTTCTTAAAGATCTTTCTTTCGATGCTTTTGAACGTAGAAAAATCGAATGAAAAGATGATGATAAAAAATTATTTTCTCCGAATTAGAATTCATCTTCCCCTTACAAAAAGGCAACTATTTTTATATCTTTTATAAGTGTGTTTTAGCAAACTCTTTTTAAAAAACATATATTCAACAGAGTTTATTTTTTATTTGATCAACAATTGTACGATACCGTTGAGCATGCTCGCCATTAGGCTGAACAACAAAAATAGGGTTCCCCTCATCGGAAGAAAATCGTAAAGCTGCATCAAGCGGTATTTCTGCTAAGAACAGGACCTTTCGCCGTTCTGCTTCACCCCGCGCCCCACCATGGCCAAAAATATCGTAGCGTTTTCCTGTATCGGGAGCAATAAAATAACTCATATTCTCAATCAGTCCTAAAATAGGAACATTGACTTTCATGAACATTTCTATCGCTTTCCGTGCATCAACTAAAGCAAGATCCTGAGGCGTAGAAACAACCAACGCACCCGTTAATTGTACCTGTTGCGCAAGCGTTAATTGAGCATCCCCTGTACCCGGTGGCATATCCACAACTAAAACGTCCAAAGGCGCCCATACAACATCGCGTAACAATTGTGTTATAGCGGCCATAACCATAGGACCACGCCATACTACCGGCTTTTCTTCTTCCACCAAAAATCCCATCGACATCAATTTAAGGCCAAATTTTTCAAGAGGTTGAATCTTTTTTCCGCCCATAAGCTGTGGCTTTTGATTAACAAGCCCTGTCAAACGTGGCAAAGATGGACCATAAATATCTGCATCCATTACCCCTGTTTTAAAACCTGCATCTTGTAAAGCTAAAGCGATATTGATCGCCATCGTCGATTTTCCTACCCCTCCTTTTCCAGAAGCAACAGCAATGACATGCCGGACACCTTCTATAGGCATTTTCACAGGCAAGAGATGCGCTCTGCGTCGAGGCACTCCCTTTGTTGTTTTTTCTGCTGTAAGCGTGACAACAACAGATTCCACGCCCTTCAAAGCACACACCAGCTCTTCAGCAGAACGGCGCAACGACTCCCATTCTTGCACACGTCCATCAGGAACTGTAATGGAAAAGAAAACCTTACCATTAGCGATTAATATTTCTGAAAGAAGCCCCAACGATACAATATCGCTTTCAAGATCTGGTCCTTTGATTTTACGTAACACGTTGCGGACAGCCTCACTTGTGATAAGATCCACGCTCTTTCCTCTCTATAAAATACCCCAAAATACCGGCAGGTCATCACCCTAAAATCTCTACTTTACTTAAAGGTTATAAAGTATAAATGACTTACATTTTAGCTCTTTAAAAACACGAAACCACCCTTAAATAAAGAAATTCAGGCACAAAATATGCTATAAAAGCCTATCAGTCACGTTTGAGCGCCAACACTTCAATGAATATTCTGATAAGAGTTTTGTAAAAAACAAAACTGAGAAAAGCTCTTAATATCAAAGTATTTTTTAAATTGAGTATACACTAATCCATCACGCTTTCTTTAATTCTTTAACGTTCTAATCATTTATTTTTTGTAGACTCAATTGTTTTCTATAGACTCAATCGTTACTTTTCTAACACATTTAAAATATTATCCAAAAGTGTCACAAACAGGTATAGGGTGTTTCGTATTTTTTCAAAAGAGAGAAAAACAATCTAAGATTGACTTTTTTTATATTTTTCCTTATGGATTAACAGCCGTATGATGGGGTAAAATTGCTCATCTCGCGCATAATTACTCATAAAACAACGATTAAGAAGGGCCGCACTCCGCGGTATTTAAATAAATGAAACGTACTTACCAACCCTCTAAACTTGTCCGTAAACGCCGCCATGGCTTTCGTGCCCGTATGGCCACAGCTGGAGGACGTAAAGTTATTGCTGCAAGACGTGCTCGTGGCCGTAAGCGGCTCTCTGCTTAACCATTTAAATTTTCACAACCGTTGAGAATTTCTCACCATTTCCTCGTTGTGAAACTTTTGTTATGAACCTCTAATGCCTAATTGCAGGTCTTTAGTGAAATTGCGAAACGTTCTTTATGAAAAAAAAACATCCCTGCCGCATTCGCAAAAGAGCAGATTTTTTGGCTGTCCGTACAGGAGAAAAACGACGGGGTCCTTTATTTTTACTCGAAGTTAAATCTCGTGAACAAACAGCAGAAAAAAAATCGTCTCTTGTTGCGCGTGTAGGCTTCACTGTTACCCGTAAAAACGGTAATGCTGTGAAACGTAATCGTATCAAAAGGCGCTTACGTGAAGCCGTAAGAGTTGGTATAACAAACCACATGGAAGCAGGAACAGACTATGTCATCGTAGCGTATCGTGATGCGTTACATGCGCCTTTCACATCTTTGATTAGTGAATTAAATCGGCGAATAAAACCAAAAACAAAACATCAGCAACGACAACAAGGGTGTACGAATGGAATATAACCGCAATTTCTTTATCGCTATTGGCTTATCTTTCCTAGTGCTCATCGCATGGCAATTCCTTCATGTTGCTCCCAAACAAGCAAAGTTACAAAACCAACAAGCCATCACACAGCAACAGCAATTGTCAAAACAACAATCGCCCCTTTCTTCTGCTACGGTGAATTTTTCTGACGATACCTCAACGCATCCATCAACATCGATCATCGAACAACCAATGACTCCTGAAGTCCGCAAAGCTGTATTAGCCAAGACAGAACGTATTGCGATCAAAACCAATGAACTGGAAGGCTCTATTAATCTTGTTGGTGCACAATTTGATGATCTTCACCTTAAGAAATATCGTGTAACAGTCGATAAAAAATCACCGGAAATTGATTTGCTCAATCCTAAAGGATTCAAAACGACTTACCTTGCTGAATTTGGTTTTGCAAGTGCATCTTTGCCAGCAAAAGCCTTGCCACAACCTGATACACAATGGCAAATAGAGGGAAACAATACCACCCTGACCCCTTCAACACCCATCACTTTGATTTATAATAATGGACAGGGACAAATCTTCCGCCGTACCCTTTTTGTTGATGATTATTACATGTTTACCATTGAGGATTCTATCAGCAATGAAAGTGATCAACCCATATATCTCTCATCCTATGCCCGCGTTGCCCGTGCAGCACCACCAGAACATACAAATGCAACCTATTTGCTTCATGAGGGGATGATCGGTATTGCAGGGGACTCGCTTAAAACTGAAAAATATAAGACCTTAGCAGAGCTTGATCCAAATCCTGATAATGGGCAAAAAAGCATGACTTTTTCCAAAGTGACAGGAGGCTGGATTGGTATTACCGATAAATATTGGGCTGTAGCGGTTATTCCCCAACAAGATAAAGAATATACAAGCCGTTTTATTTATTTTGATCGTTTACAAACGCATTATCAATCTGACTTGCTAGGATCGCTTTTAACGATTGCCCCTAATGAAACAAAAACTGTTACAAATCATCTTTTTGCTGGTGCAAAACAGGTTGAAATCATTAATCACTATCAAAACAACCTAAAAATTAACAAGTTTGCTCTCTTGATTGATTGGGGTTGGTTTGATTTCATCACAAAACCTATGTTTGCCCTCATTGATATTCTTTATAAGCAAACAGGAAATTTTGGTATTGCCATCCTTCTTGTCACAGTGCTCTTAAAAATACTTCTTTTCCCTCTCGCCAATAAATCTTATCAATCTATGGCGCGCATGAAGCTGCTCCAACCGCGTTTGCTAGAGATAAAAGAAAAATATCCCGATGACAAAAACAAACAACAACAAGCAATTATAGAACTGTATAAAACCGAAAAAATTAACCCCCTTGCAGGCTGTTGGCCAATGTTGGTTCAATTTCCAATATTCTTTGCGCTTTATAAAGTTCTCTATATTACCATTGAAATGCGCCATGCTCCTTTCTTTGGCTGGATTCAAGATTTAGCCGCCCCCGATCCAACATCTCTTTTCAACTTGTTTGGTCTTTTGCCCTATACAACACCAGCATTTCTTATGATTGGTGCATGGCCTTTGATTATGGGGATAACGATGTTTTTACAAATGCGTATGAATCCCGCTCCTCAAGACCAAACCCAAGCGATGATCTTCACATGGATGCCTGTCGTCTTTACTTTTATGCTTGCCTCTTTCCCTGTTGGTCTTGTCATCTATTGGGCATGGAACAATATATTGTCGATCATTCAGCAAGGTATCATGATGAAGCGTCAAGGAGCCAAAATTGAGCTTTTTGATAATTTAAAAACCATGTGGAAAAAATCACCCAAAAAAGAAGAGCAGACCCAAAAAGAAGCACAAGAATGACAAGAGATTCTTCCCTTTCTGGAGTTTTTTCTCGCAATTGGATTTTTATTCGTGGCGTTCCCGCAATACGCTTTCTTCCTCCTGAAGGACCACCAGAAATTGCATTTGCAGGACGTTCCAATGTTGGAAAATCATCTTTAATCAATGCACTTGTCCAGCAAAAAGGCTTAGCACGGACCTCAAATACACCAGGACGAACTCAAGAACTTAATTATTTTATCCCCGATGGCTTTAGTGGACAAAGAGGAGATCTTCCTCCTTTCGCAGTCGTCGATATGCCGGGTTATGGTTTTGCTGCTGCTCCGAAAAATCTGGTTGATGCTTGGACAAATTTGATTTTTAGCTATTTACGGGGACGCTCAACACTAAAACGTGTATATCTCTTGATTGATTCACGGCACGGCATTAAAAATAATGATGAAGATGTTCTTGCACTCCTTGATAAAGCAGCTGTTTCTTACCAAATTGTTTTGACAAAAAGCGATAAAATCAAATCAAATGCCTTGGAAAAATTGATTATGATTACACAAACAAAACTTCTCAAACATCCAGCAGCTTATCCTGAGATCCTTGCAACCTCTTCAGAAAAAGCGTACGGTTTAGAAGAATTACGAGCTGCCATTTTGCAAACCATTGCATAAGAGAACACATTCATATTATTAACAATTTATTAAGCATAATTGCTCGCCACTGCTAATGATCTTGTACTTCTATTCAAGCCCCTTTATAAAAAAGATGACTTGAAAGAATTTTTATTAACTCTATTTGATAGTGTAAATTATGCTGACACTTTTTCACTCTCCCCTATCCACTGCTTCGCGCTTCATACGCCTCATTCTTGGGGAATATGGTATAGCCACGCAACTGATTGAAGAATATGAATGGGCTAGAAGACACGAATTTCTCGCTCTCAATCCTGCCGGTCATGTTCCCGTTTTTCTTGATGAACACGAGGTTCCATTATCAGGTCCCTTTGTTATCTGCGAATATTTAGATGAAACCCATGGAAGTTTACGACAAGAAAATAAACTCTTTCCGGAAAACCCTTTAAATCGTGCGGAAGTACGCCGCCTCAATGACTGGTTTTTAAATAAATTTGAAAATGAAGCAACGCGTCATATTGTCCGAGAACGAATCCATAAACGTGAAATGCCCCTCGCCATTGGCGGTGGAGCACCCAATTCACAAATTTTACGCAATGCACGGGCCAATATTCCACCCCATATGAACTATCTCAATTGGCTTTGTGCCTCTCGCGATAGCTTAGTGGGTTCTACCTTGTCCTATGCTGACCTAGCAGCCGCCGCTGCTGTTTCCGTCCTTGACTTTCTAGGGGAAATTGACTGGGAACAATCCCCTGCTGCTAAAGACTGGTACATGCGGATTAAATCACGCCCTTCTTTTCGTTCTCTTTTAACAGATCGTGTTCGTGGAATTGTTGCCAGTGCTCACTATGCCGATCTTGATTTCTAGCTTCCTCTTACAAACAAAAATAAAAACCCATCATATCTCTTATTCCAAGCCTTCTTATAATACACCTAAAAAAATCTTTTTTGCCGTATCACAAAAAGTTCCGTATAGAGATAAAGACATTTAACAAAGTGTTTTAAAGTCTCTCTTTAAAAATAAGAGCTGTAGCACCATTAAAAGCTAAGCAAATAAAATAACCATACCATGTTATCCTCCATTCTTCCCCATATATGAAAAAACGCATTTCATGACATGCATAACTATTTACTCTTAATAGAAAAAAGCTCTATCATGTGTTTTTACAACATAACAATTTTTTCAACGAGCTTCCCTAAAAGGGAGAAAATCCAACCAACGCTCGTGTGTCAACAATTCAATTTTTCAAGCATCTTCCTGTTTTTGACGTCTTTTATGTGTTTTTATTCATAAATAACGCATTGATTAAAAACGATAATTTTTTAATTGAAGCATAAATTTCAAATACTTTTCACGCATAATCCTCCTCACTTAAATCAATTAAAATCTCTTTCTTACCACGTCATAAACGGGATTGGTGTGTGAAAAAATTGTATAAGAAAAGAATAAAATCCCTATGAATCATTTCAAATACCAAAGCAAAGGCTGGCAAAACGTATAATGATACCTAATTTGCACTTTTATGAAGCATAGCGCTGCAGAATAGATTTTATATTATTCATTGGAGATTTTCTCATTATACCATCCACGAGAACTATCGTGAAACGAGTTTAGGAACATTGAAACATATTTCTTTAAAACACACACATGAATTGGCAACATACATGTATTTTATTTGAAGTATTTTATTTTACATGAAGAAATGTGCCTCTATTCAAGAACGGGAGAAATAAAAGCGCCACAGCAATGTGCAATCTCCATGAGACTTTACAAACAAGGCTCACCCTATTCATCACACACTTTAACAAAAAACATCTCTCTATAAATTTTTTAATCTTACCATCACTTACCCTAAACAATAGAATTTTACAGTACAAAAGGATAAGTTAAAGTAGGAATTTTTTTTCTATAAAGATAAAGAACGGTTGGAAAGAAGGTAAGAATTTGCCTATACTACGGTGGTGTAAAGTATTATAAGGAGATAAAAATGCGCCTTACAGTTGTTGGTGCAAATGGAAGAATGGGACGTGAACTCATTACAGCAATCCGGCAAAGGAAAGATGTAGAGCTTTGTGCTGTTCTTGTACGCAAAAACTCACCTTTTGTAGGAAAAGATGCCAGTGTATTAATTGGCTCAGACTCCCTTGGAATTCGCATCACAGACGATCCTGAAAATGCCTTTTCAAGCACAGAAGGTATTGTCGATTTTTCACACCCCCAAGCCAGTCTTCTTTATGCTGACTATGCTGCTCAAAAAAAACTTGTCCATATTATCGGCACCACAGGATTTAGCAAAACAGAAGAAGAAAAAATTGCAGAGTTTGCGAAATATACAACAATTGTCAAATCCGGAAATATGAGCCTTGGAATAAATCTTTTAGCCAACCTTGTAAAGAAAGCGGCCAAAGCATTAGAAGCCGATGATTTTGATATCGAAATTTATGAAATGCATCACGCGAACAAAGTTGATGCCCCTTCTGGAACCGCTCTTCTTCTTGGACAAGCAGCGGCTGAAGGTCGCAATGTTATGCTGCAAGATGTACGTATTAACGAACGCAATGGCTATACAGGGAAACGCGAAAAAGGCTCCATTGGCTTTTCTTGTTCACGGGGTGGAACGGTTATTGGCGAACACAGTGTCATTTTTGCCGGCTCCCATGAGCGCATTGTTCTTTCACATACAGCGCAAGAACGCTCTATCTTTGCCAATGGCGCATTAAAAGCAGCTTCGTGGGCAAAAAACCATGCAAATGGTCTTTATTCAATGCTCGATGTCTTGGGATTAAACGATCAATTTTAAACAATCAAAAGAGGCAATTCATAATGGGACGCACACTTGTACTCATCCGTCACGGACAAAGCGAATGGAATCTCAAAAACCTTTTTACGGGTTGGAAAGACCCTGATTTAACAGAAAAAGGGCATGCAGAAGCGATAGCAGCAGGAAAAAAACTAAAAGAAACTGGTGTGAAGTTTGATATTGCTTATACATCTGCCTTACAGCGTGCCCAAAAAACGGCTCAGCACATTTTAGAGCAAATGGGACAATCAGATTTAGAAATGATCAAAAGCGCCGCCTTGAATGAACGTAATTATGGTGATCTTTCTGGTTTAAATAAAGATGAAGTACGCCAACAATGGGGAGAAGAACAAGTGAAAATGTGGCGCCGCTCCTATACGATTGCGCCTCCTAATGGAGAAAGCCTACGCGATACCGGTGCACGCATTTGGCCTTATTATCTTTACCATATCCAGCCTCATATTTTGCGCTCTCAAACTGTTTTGATCGCAGCACATGGAAACTCTCTTCGTGCTCTTATGATGGCGCTTGAAGGTCTAAACGGCGAAGAAATTATATCTCAAGAATTAGCGACCGGTATTCCTATTATTTATACCTTTAATCCCGATTCAACCATTTCATCAAAGACAATCATCACACCTTAAATTCTTGAAAGTGTAATAGTGTAATGGAGTTAGAGCATGTAATCTAATGCTGTCATACTTTAAAATGAATAGGTTTCTCACCTCCTCACCGTGAAAGATCAATGTTCCTACTCTCTCTCCCATTTGTCATCAGATGAGTTTCTCTTGCAATTATTCATGATCTTTGAAGTTTCTCCACACCGTTCCACTTTCAATATTGTGTTTAACTTCGTTATTTCATACCGGATTAATAAAAAATGAAAATGAGACATCGGTCACATTACACTTTATAATATGCATGATATGCATAAAGGTAGCTTCCACTATCCGTACCCAAAAAAAATGTTTCGATAGTCGTATAGATAATTTTATTGACAGAATTACTTCACACGCTTAGATGATTTTTATAAGCCCAGATGGCGGAATTGGTAGACGCGCAGGTTTCAGGTACCTGTGCCGCAAGGCGTGGAGGTTCGAGTCCTCTTCCGGGCACCATCAAATTTTATATCAGCGGTAACTTCTTTTTTATTTTACACGCGTTCTTTCATGTGAGAGCCATATCAATAAACATAAGAGAATAGGATTTTCCGATATACCTCTTAATTTTTGTGAATCCGGACTTCTTTTCAAAGTATTTTTTGACATCCTTAATGCCCAAAAGAGCTCCCCTTTTAAAAAAATCTCTTTTATGACAATCATTCAACCTCAAAATAGGCATTCAGCCTCAAAATAAAATGAATCTTGAATGTTGAAAAAACTATCCCTCAAATCATAAGGAAAAATTTAACTTCCCTACAAAACCTATTAAATCAAGACAAAAGCCTCTCGATCATAAAGTCTCATGATCATTCATCTGGCTCCTCCCAATAAAAGAGATAATCCCTAAATGTGCTCATGTATTATAATTGACGACCAATATCATAATCTATGAGAGAAAAAATTTTTACGCTTCATTATTTATCATTCAATAAAATACCCTAACTCATTAAACTTCAAATCCAATCAAATTGGAAAATCAGCACAGAATGGTGAACCATAAAAGTTAAAAGAAAATGGATTATATGAGACGATAACGAACAAGAAAAATTCTCTTTCCTGAAATCATTTTTCAAAAAAATTATCTGATAAAAAAGTAGAAGAGAATAAAAACAGAAATACATTTAAAAAAATATATATACACGCATACTTACGCATAAAAAAATGTTCTTTAGTGGTAAACTCAAAAATAGTTTATTACCAATGATATGAGAAAAATTTACTTGTTACAGCAACATGAATCAAGAAAAATCGTAGAAACATAGAGTGTATAATCATCTGTCACGAGAAAAAATTTTAATCACATATCTAAGTTCTGTTTTTTGAATCTTCTTTTCTTGTTTTATCTAAAACATGAGACAATCTATTCAATTATCGGTATTACATATCACCATGATTAAAAACGAATGCCATAAAAAATTCAAAGCATCGTGCCGCTTTTATTGTTCTTTCTCCAATAACCCCTCGATTGCCGTATCTCGTTCTTTAATTACTTTTTCTAATTCTGCAACGACCTTTTTATACAATTTCGAACGCTTCGTATAAGAATAACCAAGCATAATGATTGCTATATGAAAAAGACAACTAATAATTGTACTTATGAAAACAAACAATATCATAAGAGTCATTATTTTTCTCTCCATTTTTGTGCTGCAAAAGCTTTATCTCGCTGCTGAAAAGTGTCTTCTAATTGCTGAAGTGTTCTTTTCAATTTCTTCGTCAATCGTATGTGTAAAATTAAAATAATCGGAATAGCTATACAACAACAGATCAACATAAATAGGCTCAAGATACAGATAAAAGTAAGAATATCAAACTCTCTGACCCCATCCAATACTTGGATAAGGGACTCATCCAATATTTGGGTAATAACCTCATCTAACGTTTGGATAACAGAGTCCACTGCCAAACTGATAATAAATATGCAGAGGATTATTTTATAGTCCTTCGATGAAAGCGCCATAGCTTCTTTAAATGCTAAAACTTTAGATTCTTTTTCAGATGCTGAAGAAACTTCCGAAATCTTATTATCTTGTTTTTGAAGTGTCTCATGCAATGGTTGTGTTTCTTGTATTGTCATACTGGTCTCATTTTATTCTTCATTTTCAGAGCGTGTTTCTCGCGCGTTTTCATCTCTTTTCCATCTCTCTTTTTCCGCTCTTTCACAGTTCCTGTTACACAAAAAACAAAGAGTTCCTATAATAACTGTAACGGATATAATGAGCACAATTGCAAATCCCACCGTTCACTCCTTTTTCAATGAAATCATTGTTCATCGTCTCATGCATTCTTTCCCATTTGCATCAATGAACAACTTTCTATTTCTTATCGCGATATTTTCTTCAGATTTTGAAGCCTGTTATTTAAACGGTCAACTTCGTGATTGAGCCTTTCAAGTTCTTTATTGAGTCCATCAACATGTCCATGATGTTTAGAAATTACTTCTAAAATATGTAATGATTGAGACTGATCTTTAAGCTTATTGGCTTTGTCTAACTCTCGAAAGGCCTCTGTCCTTTTCTTAACATGTTCAAATAGCGTGAAAAACGTCCCGATCCGCTCAAAAATTGCAGCATTTCGCTTTTGAATTATCTCATGCTGATAAGTAATTTGTTTATTGTTTGGCATATTTTTCAGCAATGCCAAATAGAGTTCCTGCTGTTCAAAAGCTATTCTCTCCAAATCCTCTAGCGCTACCCCTAATAACTTCATTGTATCGTTCCATCCCCGTTCCGCATTTTCTTTTTCAAATTTTTCTGAATCTAACATCTGAACAGCATCATCCCGTTCCTTAACGACTTGAGAACAGAATAATTTATCGACCCCGCTATAGCCATATGAGGCGGACACAAGATAGGCGTGCAAAAATATGATAAGCAATAAGCCTTCTCTCAACAGAATTTTTTTTGTAAACATTTTTCTATTTTCTCGTACAAAATACCTTAAAATAAAGACCTAAATTCTCATCAAAAGATTCGTATTGAAGTTTATTCAATCTATTTAAAATAATCTACGATAAAAAAAAGGGATAGATTATACACTAATGAAATATTCTACAAATAAAATAAAGATATAAAAATTAATTTATTCAATAGATTATTTATAAACTTTTCTGTTTAGCTCTATGTCTTTATGGGAGAAGTTTAATGACTTTATACGTAAATTAAAAAGAACTGAATATAATATTGAAAATTAATCAAAAATAGTTTTTTGATTAATAAGTATCCCCCCATGAAATGAGGCAGACACAAAAACAGATAAAATTAATCAATGGTATTGAATGATATAAAGTTACTTTTAATAGAAATTTGTTTTGTATCAGAAGCAGTAAAAAATTGTATCTTTTACAAAAATTCAAATTTATTCATTTTCTATATTACATTTTATGTTATATTCTTTGAGTTAATTAAATATCACAGAATATTAAACTGATAGGATACATTTTTCTCAAGCGGCATTTTTTAGAGAAAATTTGATTTAATCAGTGGGGACAAGCAATGAACGAAGATATAATTTGAAAAGACAGTATAGAGTGTTATTCGTAAAAGAATACCATTTTGGAGAAGGCTAAAGAAATATTTATGATCAATGATATAAGTGAGAGACATGAATTGGGGGGAGGGCGTGATCTTTCTTACAGCGCAGTAGATTAAAAAAGCAGATGAAGTTTAAAATTCACCATTATTCATCATGAGATGAAAAACTTTCATTCCACGTTTGATTTTTTGTTTTGAACTATTTTCTTGTTCTGTCTGTAATATCTGAAGAATATCTTTAATAAGCACTCTTTTAGGGTGTCGTTTCCATGGTCAAAGTAACGGTTATTGAGCTTCCATTCAGGATACTATTTTGCAAAAGGAAATCGTTATTTCAGACTATGGTGAGATTTATATATTGAGTCACGATATATCATGCCCCCTCCTCTTTTATCAGAAATTTAATTCTTAATCGTAATGATATGATCAAAATAACAAACCTCGAGAGACAATCTTTTTAATAAAATGAAAGTAAAGATGAGCTCTGAAAATAACTTTTTTAGACGTAAATTGATATACTGAGAAACAGTCATAGAGTAATGGGGGGAATTACAAATGTTGATGCGTACAAAAAAAGAGATCAAAAAATCACCTAAAACCAATTTATGGATCATTTCGGCTCTTTCACCTGATCAGCAAAGAGAATGGATCAGTGAATGGTGTGTAAAAAATAAACAAACCTCTATAAATTCTGATTATGTCAATGATCTCTCTATCTTGAGTTCATTTTACAGATCTAGACAAAATGATTGCTATGGAAGCAACAGCCCCTCAAATCATTTCCCTCAAAAAATGACGATCTCATTTATGAGGCTTATGTTGCTCCTCATAACCACTTTAAAGTTGCTTCATTCCCTCTCATTATTAATACGCTGTGAAGTTCCATATAGACCAAAGTGCCTTTTAAACTTTGGAGTGGTTATAAAAAACAACTTTTCACGGTTTTTTGAAAGGGGATATGAAACCGCTACCTTTTCACAGAAAAATGTTCTCTTCAGTGCAAATTCTCATTGCACAGTCTATGGAACAACACAATGAACAGAGCACGCACTCTTGCTCTTACCTATGGTGCTTATAATGCAATACGCATGCTCATTGGTGTCTACCATGCGATTTTTTTAATGTCTATGGGGGTCAGTCTCGCGCAATTAGCCCTACTTCAGGTTGTCTTTTCAACAACTATTCTGCTGCTTGATTTTCCTTGCGCTGTTTTAGCGGACAAATATCGACGTAAATATTCCGTTATAGCTGGCGTCTTTATGACGGGAATATTTTATCTTCTCTGCCTTCAAGCGCCCAATATGACGGCGCTTATTATTGCACAAATTCTCTATGCAGCAGGCATTTGCATCATTGTCAGCGCCATTGACGGATGGATTTACCATTCTCTTGGTGATAAACACGATCACTTTTCGCATTATGCGCATCTTTATCACCAAGTTAATTCTTTCGGCAGTATTTTCAGTGGAATTGTGGGCATTGGAACGATTTATTACTCTGGGCAATATTTTATGGGATATATCATTTCATGCCTCATGATGGGATTTATTTTTTTGGTCTTCCTTATTGTTCCGGAAGAAAAGAAATCGGTGATTGAAACACACAAAACAAAGACGATCTTGCAAAATGCTAAGGAAACACTCTGGATCTTTCAAAACACTGTAGGCGGAGCATGGTTTATTTTCCTGATGTGTCTTTTTAGCGCGGGTATTCAGATTATTTATCATTTCTGGCAACCGATCATACTTTCAGGTGGAAAAATTGATCACCTCAACGGTTCACAAATGTTCGTTTTGATGTGCTGTCATATCGGAGCCTTTTCAGCGCAATATTTTTCAAATTTACTGATGTCGAAATATCATGTTCTTGATAAAAAATATAAGAATTCTATAAAGTATTTCTCTTTCTTTTCTGCGCTGATGTGCATAGCGCTCTATTTTTTAGTCCATAACAATCAAACGGCTGCCTCCGTCATTGCCTTCTCTTTAATCCATGGATTTATTTGCACTGTACCCATAGGGGCAAAAAGCTTATTTTTCTCAGAACTAAACCAAACACAAACACAACATATTTCCGGTGTTGTCGGTGCTGTATCTTTTAGCGGAAGAATATTTTCAATTACCGTATTAAGTATTATTTCTTTTCTTCCTGCAAAAGTTCCACCCTCTTATTACCTCATCTTACCAACCCTTACTTTTTTTATGTGTGGTTTGGTTATCATGAAATGGATGAAACACTCTCAAAAGTCTTGATAAGAGGAAAACGATAAAATTATCACATGCAATTTTTTTCTCAAAGATTTTGTCCTAAAAGAGATCTGGGCTTCTTTAGACTCTTGAAACATCTCGCTTTCAACAGACAACGTATCCATAAAGAAATAATTTATAATAATAACTCACAAAACCCGAATATCATTAGATTTTTTAAAGTATTGTTTCATTTTGAATCGATCAAAATCATTTGCTTGCACGCCATAAGCGGAAAGAGCCATATGAGTAAAACCACTTTAGAAAGGAAAGAAGCCTCTTATGAACGTTTATAGGGCTATTACAACATGGAGACAAGTATACAATATGCCGCCTTGTTTTTTCATAAGTATAAAAATGATGTGCTCTGTAAGCTTTATATTATTCACAGGAGCTTTTGCATTTTATACCATTCACGAACACCATTGCGAAATGAGCTGGGGAGTGTTGAGAAATATTTCTTTAAAACCAGCGCATAAATTGGCAACACGCGTATATTCTGTTTAGAACATGCTTTTTTACATTCAGGACGTAATCACAAACGGGATAGACAAAAGTATGAGCCTCATAATCTCCATTATTTAACGGACTCAACTTCTAAAGATTTATGAAGGTTAGTAAAGCCGAATTTATAAGGTGATGAGTGATGATAAGATGGGAACTGATTTCTATCTTTTTCGCTTTGATATTTTTTTTTAAATGAAATAATCCTCCCACTTTTAGAATTTGTTCTCTAACAAGTTACAATATTTTCTCCCCTATTTGACCTACAAAAGCTGATACAATGTTTAAAGCAGTAAACCGTCTTAAATATTTATCTTACATATACTGCTGTGTTAGAAGTCGATATTGATTGACACGCCATAGAAAAAGCAAAAGCTTAGAAAACCACGTCACAAAACAAAAAATATGCCTTCAATAGATTGGAAAAATATAGGGATATAAAACACTTTGTGGAACAACATCCCTCACACATTTAACTTTACGCTTACTTATTCTTATAAGTGTTCGTACAGCTTTCTATATTCATAAAAATCCGTAAACAATCTTTCGCTAAAAAATATGAAACATCCATGTGATGCGACAACAAAGCTTCGCCTTCCTTTATCAACAAAAGCATTTATCAACAACAACATGAGAAATTTTCAAACAAACCACTCTATATTTCTCGCAATAATTTTTTTCACAACTGATCAAACGGCATTTAATATAAATTGGCATGGCGATTTACATAAAACCGATTAGGTTTGAAACATCCTCTATTGGTTTGGCTTTAGTTTACGCCATGAGAAAAAATCTTGTAACTTGCTTCATGAAATATGGAAGGAAACAGGTATAAAAAATCAACACAAAGATTAAAAAACATGGATTGCGAAAATGAGCAGCAATATGCGCGGCTAATGCTGGAGCTATAGTTTCACAAATGAAAGTACTGTTGGTTGGACTGAAGATAAAGTAGCATCATTTTACACCAAAACCGCGGATAGAAAGCATCTAGCAATAAAAGCCAATCAAAAAACGATAAAGAATTGAGAGAAGATAGATAGAAAAATAAGTTAAAAGAATCAAAGGTTTTAAAATTCCCGAACTTTTATATAATGCACACATTTTATTGAAAATGGCGGAGAGGAAGAGATTCGAACTCTCGAGAGCCTTTTGAGCCCTACTCCCTTAGCAGGGGAGCGCCTTCGACCACTCGGCCACCTCTCCAAGGAGAGGCATAAAGGGTATCAAGAGAAAGTTCAAGACATTTTCGATTTTTTTCCCAAATATCTGACATTTTTTTCCTTTGTTGACTCCATAGAAACCAAAAGTTAACAAAACAAAAATTGTGTCTTTTTTATCACATCTTCTCGAATAGTACATGGATACATTACAAAAAGTTCATTTCATATTTGAAACTCTAAAAAGATTAGTATAGCTAGAATGATAAGTACTGCGTATTTTACTTATGCCTTTGTCTTGAATGCATGAGGCAAGTGACATTCTTTAGAACAAAGATTAAACGGACCTCGGAGATCCCATATGAATATTAAATCCCTCTTTTTAAGCTCTACAGCAGCTTTTTTAGCAATTTCTGGAGCACATGCTGCTTCAACAGTTGTTGCCGAACCTGAACCTGTCGAATATGTTCGCGTTTGTGACGCCTACGGAAAAGGATATTTCTATATCCCTGGAACAGAAACCTGCATGCGTTTGTCAGGAAGTGTTCGTACTGATTTCATCGGCGGTGGTAATATCGATGCAACCACTGAAGCTGAGCTGAACCAAAAAAGAAAAACCTATAGTGCATCATCACGGCTTACCCTTGTTTTTCAAGCCGCTTCTGAAACAGAAATGGGAACCCTTCGTTCATATGCGAGAATTTTCTCAAGCTGGGGCAATGGTCAAAATAAAGCTGGGGCACAACTTTCAGCCGCTTACATTGAACTGGGTGGTTTTCGTGTAGGTCTTGATGATACCATTTTCAACAGCTGGACTGGTGGTTATGGAAATGTTCTCAATGATGATAGCATAGCACCTGCCGGTACAACACGCACCAATTTTATTTCCTACACCTTTAATGGAGATACCGGTTTTTCTGCTATTATCGGTGTTGAATTAGGCAATAATGCAGATACTCTTCCTAGCGTAGCTGAGGAAAGAAACTTGCAAGGGAACTATATTGAGAAAGATGGGAAACTTATTCCTATCACGAAGGATACTGCTCCAAGTAAAGCAATTAAAAATTACACCCCCAATGTGGTTTTGGGTATAAAGTTTATGCAAAAATGGGGTGGGTTTTCAGCCGTTGCTGCATATGATGCTTACTACAAAAAGTGGGCTGGAAAAGTTCGTGCAGATTTCAATGTTAACGATCGTTTCAACCTATGGGTAATGGCTGGCTATAAAAATGGTGTTGATTACTACACAGAAAACGCAGCTGGTGAATTGTCACGACAAAGCACAACGATCTATGCAAACTGGGGTGGTAAATGGGCTGCTTGGGCCGGTGCTACTTACAAGCTCACGCCAAAGGCAAATTTGAATGCTCAAGTTTCTTACAGTGCTGTCAAAACCTTTGCGACGTCTGTCAATATTGCATACACGCTGGTTCCAGGTTTTGTGATTACACCTGAATTGACTTATGTTTCTTGGAATGATGACCGCGTTCTAAAGGATGCAAGTGATAATGAAAAACATTTACTCCATGGGAAAAGTGCTTTCCAAGGTATGATTCGTTTACAACGTTCATTCTAATTCTATTAGGCTATAGCTTTGAAAAACTGGCAACATGCGTTGCCAGTTTTTATTTTTGAAATCAAATATCATGAGCCGCCTTTTCTGGTACCGTATTTTCTTATCTTTCTGACAAAAAACAACTTAAGTTTCACAAAAATACTCTCAAGAAACGTAAACCGAATGTGCTTGATAAAAACGACTTCGCACAGTGTTACCCATAAATTAAAAAAATCTCTTCCCCGCTCTTTAAAGCGTACCGCCATTGCTTTATTACCCAACTGATCTTTCTTAATAATCGATATCTAACCTTTGTCATTTAAGACATGATCTTCTCAAGTAAGTCTCACCCTGAATATTCAGTTTCACTGTATTGAACGAGAGCCCCATCCCCCTCAAAAAACAAAGATTCCTCCAGCATCAGTTTGTAAACAATCCGATTGCTCTGGAGAGGCCACTTAGCTGATAACTTATGATTCACTTGCATAAGGCTCTACAGACAAGTCTCATCCTGAATATTGCCACTCTCTATTTTTAAATACTTAAATTAAGTGTTGTGTTCTTTATGTCTGCATCATCACTTTCAATGCGGTGTTTAACAGCATAATAGAATAAAACATTGAAACAAGACAGAACATTGATTTATAATGATAATTCATCGTTATTAAACTTGATTGAGACTCCTGAATACGTACAATTCTCTCATTTCAAATCTCTCCTTGTTGAATCAATCAAAATCACTTTCTTGCACATTCCAAGCGAGTGGGTCATGTGGAAAAAATTGACCAGAAAAGACTAAAAATGACCATAACGAAAGCTTTCAAGAGTTAAAGGTTTGTACAGCAAAATTAGAGGTTGAAAAAATATGTAATGGTATCAAATTGCTCTTTTTTAAAACATAAAGACGGTAGTGTTCAATAAATTTTGTATTATACTATTTATTCACAAGTACTGTCGCAAAATGAGCTTGGAAGCAAGATCCCTCTTTGAAACAAGCATGTAAATTAGCAACACTGCAATGCATTAAAAATCTTGAACATCAAGAAACATATAACGATGCCATTATCCTCTAAAGTAATAAAAGAGAAAATAGATATATCTTCAAAAAACGAGTTCCCCTCCCCTCAAAGGATAAAGATTCCTAGCAGTATCAATCACAGCCCTGTTTCTCTTGCGTCTCATCACATTAATTTATAATTATAATTTATTATTTTGTATATTGAATGAAAGACCTTTAATATCATTAAAAGAACTTTCATTTCCCCCTACTCTAGTGAATCTATCAAAATCATTCTCTTGTACATCACAAGGAAGATTGGCGTATAAATAAAAACTGTACAAGAAATACCTATGAATTGTTCCAAATGTCAAAGATTGTCGCGGAACATTGAGAGCGAGCAACGTGTATAACAGTACCGACTTGCTCTTTTATGAAACGTAAGAATGGTGATGCACAAGAGACGATACTCTTTACGAAGGTGTTTGTAAAATCTGTGCGTGTGACACACACTGAAAAATATTTTTTTAACGAACAGGTAAACATACAATAGGAGTCTATTTTGTTTGAGGCATTCTATCTTGCATAAGCAGCATGCCTCCATTATACACAACAGCTGAACTTTACACGTTTTTAAAGAAAGTAGAATATAAGACAAAGAAACAATAAGGGTTAATCTGTGCAAATCATAAAGTGTTCTATAGAGTTATATTTCCATAAAACGCCTTACAATTTTTAAAACGATAAATGCTCTTTTCTACATAAAGCCAACCAGCAAAAAGTAGGCTCTCTTAAGAAAAAAAAGCGCTCACACGCAATCGTAACCCTATTTTCCATTAAAACACATTGAATTTACGGAAAATATTTATCAACCAATGCATAAAGAATTGCCGCTGTTTCAACATCAAGAATCCCATCATAATTTTCTTGACGAAAATGAAGTTGAAAAGCTCGGACCAAATTTTTGTATCCTATTTCAGTACCTGCAGCTGAAATATCATACCCATAACATTTTAGCTTTGTTAAAACCTCCTCTCTGGAGGGAAAACTCTTAGAGAATTGCTCTTGATAATGACTTTTTAGTTCATCGTCATACCATGCTCCTATACCTGCCCTATAAAGTTCTTTCCACGGAAAAGCTGCTCCCGGATCACTTTTTCTCCCAATGGCAATATCACTATGCCCCACGACATCCGTTGGCATAATGTCAGGATAGCGCTGAAGAATATTCAATGCAAGCTCTTTAACCGCATCAATCTGTATTGGATTATAAGGAGGAAAGCCCACCTCCTCACTACGATAATCCACTAAATCAAAGGTCTCTTCTGGAGCACCAGAATGACCTGTTGCTAAATTAACAATTTCAATCCCAATAGATGCATCATTGAAATGACTATGCCCAGCCCATGAACTCACACCCGCATGCCATGCACACTCATTTTCATCAACCAGATTAAAAATACGCATATCCTTAAATCCTGCCTCACAATACGTCCGCTCTGAAGGATCAGGAACAAGATAGTGTGCACTAACCTTTTCTCCCGTAAGTGCCATAACCGAAGCTTTAAAATCAAGAGACGTATAATGCATAACAAGAAAACGAACGCGACGATTAAAACTCTTGACAGAACGATAACTGTTGTAATCAATCCGATACATAAAAGCCCTTTCTTTTTGGTTTTAAAAGACCACCGCGTATCACAACAGATAGGACACAAAACGTTGAAGAATATTCAATGAATTTGCCGTTTAGACACTAAGAATGACATCAAAAATTTATTCATCTACAGCATCAATATTCTTATTAACAATCAAAATCCATTTTTATTTCTCCTTAACACACGTATAAAATGTTTTTGACAATATCCACAAACACAGCGCATCAAATATTTTCCAAACAATGATCAATCGAAAAGAAAATAAAAGCGCAAAACGATCACTTTTTAAATCTTCACATTTTACAAAAAAGCTGTTCCCGTTATCAAATGGATAAATATATCGCCTTGAAGCAAACACGCAACTATTGTGTCATTTACACAAAAGCATAAAGGAAAAACTTTATGCGATCTTTACAGCGATTTATAACCAATGGACAGCATATATTCGCAACCAACGCTTCACGGACATATTTTTCAATACAATTTGCAATGCTTTCCTGTCCATGATGCTGCTTCTTGTCTTTTCACAACATCTCTTGGCTCATTTACAAAACTTAAGAAATACAAAGTCTCTGGGTTTCTTTCATATGCTCTTAAATAAAAGATAACATATTCATTTATAATGATCATTAATCTTTTTTGTGCATCTTGGAGAAAAGAGCCAAATACAGTCAAATTTCTTTTATCTTAAATCTTTTTATATTGAATGAATCAAAGCCATTCATTTGCACATCAAAAGCAGAAATGAACATAGAGATAAAAAACACTGAAGATAAGAAGTAAAAATACTTCTCATAATAGACAAAAACAACATCGTATGATGCATATATCTTATGCTCTTAATCTCAATAGCAAAATCCATTGCAACATTGGGTGCTAGAAAAGTGACACCACGAAAATCCAATCGAGCATGAACCTTCAGTATTTTCGCTGATAATATAAAAAAAGACCGTTGAAAACCAATGAGAGATCTTACGGAGATCTATCCGCAAACCAACCTCACTTTTAGCACCAAAGAAAAACAGGAAAAAGATATGAGAACTGGCGCTCTCTTAAATGATGAGCAAGTTTTTTTCTGCTTCTCCTTGATCTGTTAGAGTACCAAGCAAAAGAGCATCGCATTCAGAAATTTTTACCAAACCGCTTGAGAAAGACAATCCCCTTCCTGCTTGCAACATTTCCACCCCATATCACCATAAGTGAATTCAATGGCAACTGTCATGGGCTCTAAGATCTTCAACGCCCCTCATAGATTTCTGATCCTATCCCATTACTCAGGTAGTAGAAGAATTTTCTTTTTCATAATCTCTCCATCCATTCGCTAAGGATTGCATTTGTCATAACAGGATTATCATCCCACAAACGCGTACCCGCCCCAGAAATTATTCGATATTCATGATTGACACATTGGCTTTTTGTTTGATTATCAACCGTTGCAAGTTGTGATTTTTCCCCCACCAACGCTAAGAACTTCCCCGTATACTTAACAATCTCATCTCTAGCATCCAATGCCAATAAAAGTTGAAATCCTCTTGTCATTCGTTCAATGGCAATACTTTTTTGATCTTGTGAAATTTCCAAGGCAATTCTTTTTTTCACAACGCCAGAAGGATGCATAAAACCATTGAGTGTTTCCAAAGCGCCTAACAAATCATTATTTTCTAAATGAATCAAAATATCTCCAAGGCGCCGTTGCAAAAGCTTATCTGGATAGCCAGGGGCATTGACAGCAAGTACCGCTTGAACATTAGGAAGCCGTGCTGCCAATATTTGTACCAACATGCCAGCCATAGAAAATCCCACAAGTACTGCAGGCTCTTTAAAATATTTTTCCAATTTTTCTTTTATAAAATATAAAGTTTCTCCAGCAGAATGATTGAGAAAATGAGCACTCTTAGGAAAAAGTGAGAGTGTATCCAGTAGCGTCACTTGGAACCCTTTTGTCGCGCATAGCTTTGTCAATGGAGAACAAAAAGCACCCCCATCCCAAATTGGCATTACGGGAGAAAGAATAACAACAGGAAGTCTCAATTGATCAATTTCTCCTCTTTCTTCAAAAACATGCATGACAGGAGAAAATCTTTCCCCCCAATATCATAAAAATACAGATATATTAAAACTCTACGCCCACAAAATCCCCCCATAACAACCAATTTTTTTTCAAATTCAAACGAAACTTATGAACAATTTTAAACCCTCTCAATCAAACAACTAAATAAAAAAACATTCAATAAGAGAGTCCCCATTCGTTGAAAATATCAGAACTATTTCTGCATAATGCTCCTTTTTATCACTTTCACTCAGCTTATTTCTGAAGTCATAAAATGACGTGCTTTGCAAATATAAATGATAAAACCAATCATGCAACACACTGCTAACAACGTTGCCATAGCCCGTGGACTATGACCAGAGATTTTTCCGATAACCGCTGCACTAAGTGCTGCACTTCCCAATTGCAAAGAGCCCATCACCCCAGAAGCTGCTCCCGCAGCTTTCGGATGCGATGAAATAGCCAACGCTGTCCCTAACGGCAATAAAAAACCATTGCCAAAAGTAAGAACAGCAATAGCCATAAAACTTGTCACAAGAGGCCATGGGCTTAGATACATTTGCAAAGCAAACAGCATGCCTCCTATCACAAAAATAATGTACCCTCTCCCCACCGTCTTTTCCATAGACTCGCGTTCAAAAAACCATCGCGCCAAAAAATTTCCCAAAATATAGGGCAATGAGACACCAATATAGCTATAACTAATATGTATAGGCGATAAACCTAAAGTCGTGAGTAAAAAAGGCGATTCCACAATATAAGCAAAATAGGCAGCGTAAGAAAAACACGGAATAAGTGCATAAAAAATAAATTGTTTATTTTTAAGAACGCCCCAATATCCCTTCATAAATCCTACTGGAGAAAAAGGCTGTCTCTTTTGAGGATGAAGAGTTTCGGTTAGCACAAAACAACACAGCAAAATAGTCAAGGATATAAAAAAGCTTAAAAAGATAAAAGTTGCCTGCCAATGAAAAACTTGGATCAAAAGTCCACCAATAAAAGGTGCAAGTGCTGGTGACATTCCAATAAAAGGGAAAACAATCAAATAAAGTTTTCCTGCTGCTTTTTTATCCAACAAATCATTGATAATCGCGCGGCTTAAGACAATCCCCGCACAAGCTCCAAGCCCTTGCAAAAAACGTAAGACAAGAAAAGCCTGAATATGAACCGTATAAATCACCCCAATTGTCGTGAATAACCACAAAAATAAGCCTAATAGAAGTGTTTTTTTACGCCCAAAATTATCACTCAGCGGTCCATAAATAAGCTGTCCAACGGCCAATGCAAACAAAAAAACGGCCACCGCACTCTGAATTTGAGATTGCGTCACTTGATAATACTGACGCATATCTGCCAGTGCGGGCAAAAAAATATCGGTAGAGATCAATCCCCCTGTCGATAAACACACAATAAGTATAATAAATGGCAAAGTATATTTACGATTCATAAATAAAGTCACACTTTTAAAGTTACAGATTGAATATAATTCATTAAAAATAACAAATATAATTATATTTTTTCTTATATAGATAAATAATCATGATTAAAAGTGTTATTATTTTACATGATAAAATTAAATTTTTATTATTTTTTAATCAATAAAACTTTATTCTCCATGCTTCACAGGAAAAAAATCACCCCATGCATAAACTTTTCTTTAATATACACTTTGCTGTAAGCTTCCGCTTCTTTTTTCATTCATGAGCAAAAGCACACTCTCTCTCCACAGCAATAATGCCACTTTCTATAAACCATCCATCAAAATTGATTGATAAAATGCCAAGCAGAAAAAATCTCTGACGTCTCTACCCCAAAAACCCCACGGTATAAACAAAGCATGTAACACAAAAATAGCCCCAAAAACCTATCAACATAAATCATTATTGTAAAGCGTTGAGGTCTATTAGACTCTAGAGCATAATGACTCTTCTGCAAAGCACCAAAAAAACAATATATTGTACTTATTTCATAAAACCTTTTACTTAAGCCAAACATAACAAAAACGACTGTCTCATTTATTGACAAATATTATAGTATAAAAAGTTAACACGCTTTTTCTTTAACCTAATCCATAAGCTTTTATAATATTCTGAGTTGCTCGTTATTTTTGCCCTAACGCCTGACTTTCTAGCTCTGTTTTATAAAACATTCCTCCCATAAAAACAGTACTCTTCTGAGCGTATATTCTACTTACTTTATAAGCTAGAAGCCAATAAACGACAGCACTCCATTTTTCAAATTTATTCTCTCCCGTGACAGATGCGATGATAATATACATCATAGGTGAAAAACACACCTTTCTTTAGGCATAAATGAGATCTTTAGAATTGTTTGTCTATCAACATTGTTCTTCTCATAAAAAATGTTTCTCATAATAAACGTTAAAGCGTTTTTTTCTTCATTTTTAGCACCTATCCATCTATTTTGGAACATAATTGACAATAAGGCATTGTATCTCCAGCATATTCAAGGAGATAAAACATGGAAACCCGCATTCCTGAAAACACACCTTTCGATACGAATTTTCTAGGGAAGACATCCCTAGAGACAGAATATCCTTTTTTTCAAACACCCATTTCATGGTCCGCCATTTTTGCCGGATTGGTAACGGCTCTTGCCACCTCAATCTGTTTATCTTTTCTGGTCACAGCATTAGGATTGAGCCAAATAGATTTCACCTCTTCAAGCCCTTTTGAAGGCTCTTTCCTCTCCTTTGGCACAGGCTCTCTTATCGTTATGCTGATAAGCCTTGCTTTGGGAGGTTTTGTTGCCGGACGTTTTGCCGAAACCGCTGGGGTTCTGCATGGTTTCTTAACCTGGGCTCTCATAACACTTCTGATGACTCTCCAAGCCATTCATGTGGTTTCAAGCACAGCAAAAATAGGGGCTAAAACTGCCCTCGAAAACAGCTCCATGATCGAAAAGACCATAGACAGTTTCAAAACAAATATTTCCCCCCTGCTTACAAAATTAAACAGTGAGGATTTTGCAAAATTTTTGACAAAAAACAATGACAATGGCATCAATTTTGACCAACTTGGCAATGAGTTGCAAACTCTTCTCCATAAAAGCGACATTCCCGCCCTCAACCCTGAGCGCTTAAAAACATCTTATCAAGCAGCACTCAACGATATTGGTTCTGCGATAACCGCTTTTAAAAAGGACCCTTCTCACTACCGCCAGACTTTAAAAAATCTTGGTGAACGTCTTTCTGATCGTGTAGAAGATCTCACGACAAAATTTAATCGAGGCGATATCATCAATGCTCTCATGAAGGATGGCATGCCCCGTGCGGATGCACAAACAACAACCAACCGTGCCCTTCAACTCTATCAAAATGCAGAAGAAAAAACACAAAAAGCGATTAAAGTGCTTGAAGAACGGGCTGAAAGTCTCTCTGACAATCTTGAAGATACGATCAAGGGCGCAAAAAACACAGCCACGAAAGTGACGAACACAGCCTCAAAGATGGGATGGTGGGGCTTTTTAGGCAGTCTGATAGGCGCTTTTGTTTCCAGTATTTGTGGTTATTATGGTTACAGAAGCCGTAAGGACACTTTCAAGTTTTAAGACTTTTACCTCTAAAACAAACCGAGAAAAAGCTGTACAAAATGTGCAGCTTTTTTTACTCTTACTTGAAAAGCTTTTTGTATAATATGGCAGCTGATACACTCTCTTGCGATACCAGACACAAGTCTTTCGAAGTTCAAACATGAAAGCAGAACACTTGAAATGAGCTATAATGTGCTCATCTCCCCTAAAAATCAAAAAATCTCGAAGAGAACAGCCTATCTTTTTAAGAAAAATCTATAGTGCTCTTCATAAGGCAATGTGTATCCTTTCAAAAGAAATAGCAGAAAAATCAAGTATCTCTTTGTGATTAAGAAAAAAGCTGATATCATACATCAATCATATTGCTAAAAAATTTCTCAAAACAATAATGATATAACCTCAAAAAATAAGAAATATTTTAAATAAACATAGCATTTGACAAGAAAATAAATCCATGCTACGTGTTATAATGCGGTATTTTTTCATTTAAATTATCATGTATTTTTATCAATTATAAGGGGAGGAATATATGAATATTTCACTTAATGAAGTAAAAGATGTTATTGAGTTAGCTTCTGAAGAGATTGAGCCAGTAAGGAGAGGGAGTAAATACGCTCAGCGCAGCGATGTTCAAGCATATCAAGATGAACTTGATATGAATGGTTCGCTGGAAGTTTAAGAATGTATTGTTAATACAGATCTGCTTATCCATCAAACTTTAAAAAATTAAGCATATTTAAGAACATGTTTGAATTATTTTCAGAGGGCTTTGCTCAAAAAGTTTGGGCTAAGCAAGCGGCTGAATTGTCAATTTCACACATCCCTTTCACTGAAAGGGATGTGTTGGATGCTCTAAGGCAATACGCTCTACATCCTCGTAAACTCTTAGCTCTTAATCCTAAATCCGAAGTCATAACAGTGGTTAATGGCGTGCGAAGCCCACATGCTCTTCCAGACTTTCTTGTTTTAGACACGGATAGGACTATAGAAGAATATACTGCCCGCGTTGATCAATATGCCGAAGGGCAAGAATGGGCGGTCATGTATTATGGGTTATACGCTGCGACCCCCGCACTGTGGGATGCAGCAAAACAGTTTGCAGATCAATTAGCTCATTCTTTAGGTTTTAGACCCGGTGGACGCGTGGATATTGACTGCTTCATAGGCCGATATGCTTCTACCTATGTTGGGGTCCATGTGGATCACGCCCATAATTTTGGTTTTACGCTACAGGATGGCAAAACAATGTTTGCTTGGCCTAGCACACGAAGAGACCTCCAAGGGCTAAAATATCCTGAATATGAGCAACATAAAACAACAGCAATTGCGCTGCAAAATCTGACAGACCGCGTTGCCTATTTTCCCCATGATGCCTTCCATGTTGCCGAAACGGTAGAAAAGATTGCTGTAAATATCAATGTCGCTTTTTGGGAAACAGCACACGATGCACAACACCATAGAGATTATGTCACGCATTTACTCCATCTTGATAATCGAACGCGACATGATATCCGCACATCAGGAAGAGCAAATTTAACCCCTGATAATGCTTTTCAGCACTCCGCACTAAACTCTGCCATCGCACATGGTACCTTAAAACGCCATATGCTTGTTTCTCAATTAATTTGCGATACAAGCTCACGTTTATGTGTCGGTCGTCCCCTTATTGACGTTGCCGAAATTGAAAGTGAAATCACTCTTCACCCACTCGCGACCCTCCAATGGGTACCATTACTAGAAACAAAAGAACTCCTCATCGCGGCAAATGGGCATTGTGCCAGTTTCGAGTATAGCTCTCATTTAGAGAGCTTCCTTTCCCAACTTTCATCCGGAAAAAAATTAGATCTAGCAAAATTAAATGATAAATCCTACAGATATGCGCAGGAGGAAATTTTAAAAGCTGTAAAAGCTTTAGCGTGTTGGGGGGCGTTGTGACAAAGAAAAAATCCATAATTTTCGCCAAAATGGGACTTTTTCTTGTTTTGGGCTTAAGCAGCTTTGCCGATGAAACGGCTCAAGTCACTTTTGCTTTACACTTAGCAGAAAGTACAGCCTCCATTTCAATGCTGCTTTTTGCAGGGCTTATAGGAGGAATTTGCGCAGGTCCCATTGCCCCACGTCTTTTGCATCACTTCCAGCCAGCGCACACAGTGACTGTTGTTTTATTGTTTGAAGCACTCTTCATAGCCGTTGCTGCAATCGCCAACCAGTTTTGGTTTTATATTGCTCTTTCTTTCGCACTGGGGTGTGCAGGTTCACTGTTTTGGTCTGCTATCCTTGTTGCCGTGCCCGACTTCGCAAAAAATGATCAGCAATTAGACCGTATCAACCGCATTATCCAAACAGTCCGTAATCTTGGCTATATTGCTGGACCACTGTTAGGAGGCATGTTGTATGGTTTATCAAACGGGCAAAAAGGGCTCTTTGCACTATCCATCATGGTTCTCTGTGCCGCCTTAATCACCACTTGCTGTTTTAAAAGTTTAAAAATGCATGTGCCAACAACAAGCACAACACAGCCAACCCAAAAGGGACTAGACTTAAAAGGGCTCTTGCGTAAAAAAAAGGTTGTCTCTGCTCTTGCCCCCCTCATCATTACCATCATCCTCACCTCCACCCTCAATGTATTGTCGATTGTCCGCATCCGCACCGAGCTATCCTTCAGTGCACAAACTTATGGAATGATCAGCAGCATGATCAGTCTTGGCCTTGTGGTTGGTCCACTCTGTTTCTCTAGCCTTTTCCACCGCCTTGGCAATGCCGCTGGAGCATCACTGGCTGCTGCAACCATTGGTTTGGCCATTTTCTGTTTTTCCTTAACACCGCTTATATGGCTCATGATGCTGTCATTTTTTATCCTTGGGAGTGCCAACGGTGTACAAAATGCACTCATGGCAAGTTTTATGATGAAAGCGATCCCAAAAGAACAACGAAACAGTCAAATGCCCGCCTATATCTTCATCATACAAACAGCCGTGTGCATTGGTTTTATCAGTGCAGGTTTTGTAAAAGTGCATCACACCCAATACACACTCCTTATCATCGGCATCATTACCATGATCACCGGCATATTAGGCTGTATCGTCAACAGTGCTCTGCAAAAAAAGGAATGGGAGAATGCTTAACAAACTTTACCATCTTGTCTCCTAAAAAACATGCCCCAAAATGGCATGACGATCACCATCCGATCAAATCATGCAACTTCATACCAACCAACGTGATTTTGATAAACCACTCTCATATGACGGAACGAACAACCCCAGCGAGCATCCATTGCCAAAACTTGATATTTTAAAGAAAAAACCGATAACATCATGCAACAAGATCCTATAGGCTTAAATTTTTACCATGGAACAGGCGGTTATGTATGGCAATTAGCAGAAACCCTGCAACATGACTTGAATGAAAATATCCACACCCTTGCCTTACAAAAACCCACACCACCCATAGCAATCAATTCTTTTGCCGTTTACCCACGCAAATTAGACTCCCTAGCACAGGTTCAATGGGCAAAAGATGTACAGATAATAAAAAATAAACCAGCACTCATTGGCAAACGTCAAATACAACCGATCACCGTTGTTTCCACAAAAAGCTTTGCCTTTGGTGGATTTGATTTTCTAACATTTACAGCGCTTCATGAGGGCTGTTCTGTCCAATCCTTGAAAGAAATCAAACTCAATGGTTGCCTTTTTGACGCAGACAATCTTTTGATATCACTGCTACGACACGGTCTCATTCAAACAGATCAACAAGCCTTTTCAAAAGATCATGCAACAGCGCTTTTACGAGAGCCAACATGTCGTATTGTCAATTCTCCTCTCGGGTCCCTTGCCATTAATCAACTTAATGGACGCACAATCCGGCTGAATGAAAAAACCAAACCTCTCTTGCAAAAAGCCACAACAGAAATACATCTTCAACACCCCATAGAACAAACAACAATATTTTTTATCAAAGCGGGAATGCTACGCTTGGTAAAATGATAAGGATCAAAAGATGCCTCTGATAAGACCTGGTATGGGAACAGAAAACAGTATTGAGCTTCTTTACACACTCATTCAAATGGCAAGACCACGCACAGTCCTTGAAATCGGTGCGGGGGATAGCACGCACTTGATTGCGACAGCACTGCAAAAAGCAAAACAAGCATGGGAAGAGGATAAAAAACTTTTAGAATCCTCTCCTTGGGAAGAACGTACAGCTTTGCTTGACCCCTCTGGTGTTCTTGAGAATTATCAACCACGCCTGATCACCATTGATGATTTTTCAGCGGAAGGTCAGTCGGCCGAAGAAGCATGGCAAAAACTGCTCCAAGACGAGCGTATTGAAAAAGACACTGTAACATTTATGAATGAGAATTTTTTCTCTCTCGATGATGCAACTCTCAAATCTTGGGGACCAATAGATTTTGCTTGGATTGATGCTGGAACACCCGCAGATGATGTGCGATTTGTTACCACACTTTGGGAACATATCAGTGCTGGTGGTTATCTCTGTTTGCATGAACCAACCATGACAACAACCGTTGCTCTTAATGGCGCCAACGGGTTAGACGCATCAGAACCCCTTTGTGGGAAGAAATTCTCTACCGCCTTGATGGCTCCTATGAAGCTTTAACCCTCCCCGAAAACCACAAATATCGCCAAAGTGGTCTGGGGATTATTCGCAAACGCACCCCTACAGAGCAAATTGTACGCACACAATCGCTCCAAGCAGAACTCATCGAGATCAATGAACTGCCCCTTCGCAACGATCTTTTGCCTATGGGACAAGAAACTCTACACAAACGCTATACCCGTAATTCACTGATTTCTGCCATGACTTCACCAACACTGCGCACTGTTTACGCTGCTATTATCCTTGGTGCAAAAAATCTTTCTGATATCCTAAAAACTGTCGATTGTGATGCCAAAACTATTCACAAATCGATCAATCGTCTTTTGAATCTTGGTCTTATTCAAAATACAACTGCAGGATTTCAAACGGAAGAGACACCGTGGAAAATGCTCGAAAGTAAAAATGAGCGGGAGAGAGAAAATTTAAGCGACCGCCATTTAGAAACAGAAGAAATGCTGACAAAAATTGCAGAAGCCTTTCAAAGAGAAAAAATCTATAGCGAAATGGAGGTTTCCAAGATATGCAACCTCTTTACGGTCGATTTTGCTAGATTACGACGCACCCTCGTTGAGAGAGGATTTTTACAACGCCATGGGGGAAAATATCAGTGCATGCTCTCAAAAGAGAATTGAATGAAGATTAATTAACGCAATCGTCTTTCTTCTATAGTCCAAGAAAATGCATAACCTTACACGCAAAAATATAATTTCATGAAAAACTTATAAAATTAATTCATCTTATTTATATGTTGACAATCTATGAAGATGAGAGCACCCTCTGCTGTAAGAAATGCAATGAGAAAAAACAAAAACGCGGGGTATTAAGTGATGATCAAAGAAAATTAGGAACGATCAAAATCATCAGAAGCAGATATGAGATCAAGGTCTCAATGCTCTTCCCAATTGTTGCACACACATCAAGGTGCATTATATCGGTATATCACGTCAAGCAACCGCTATTCAATCATGGAGAATTCATGAGTAATATCCCTGCCTATCCTATTACTCCAAACCTACAGTTGGTATACGTATCAAACGTAGAGTATTCTACCGCTTTTTACAAATTTATCTTCAAGAAAGAGCCTATATTCACCTCGCCACGCTATGTTGCATTTGCTGCTGCAGGTGATGCACTCTTTGCTCTCTGGTCTGGAGGCGATACGCCTGAAGAAAATGTGCCTCGTTTTTCAGAAATCGGCATTATGTTGCCTCATGGAGAGGACGTAGATAAGCTATATGCGGAATGGCAAGAGCAAACCACCGTTGAGATAAATGTCTTGAAAGAACCATATACTGACGTATTTGGACGTACCTTCCTCATCAAAGATCCCGACGGTCATATTATTCGTGTTTGTCCACTGGATTAAAAAGCCTTAAATTTGATTTTTAATCGACTGAATGATAATAATTGTCTGTTGCCAAAACCTATAAGCCATGGACGCTAGAGGCTTACTTTTTACCCGTTTGCTACTGTTCCATTCCTTTCAGCCCCACAACCTACCTGTTGCCACAGGCGGTCTAACGGGCTTGAGAATCCGTCAGCGTTATTACATGATCCGTGAATCATGACCTGAAAAAACTTGCGCTATAGGAGCCAAGACGAGAAGCCGGCACGATGATGTCGTAGTTGAACCATCTAGCTATATTAAACATTCCCACTGCCCCCGTTCACGACTTTCAGTACACGTTACAATCCCCGCGCTCGTAATCCTACCCTGCGCCTTCTCGATGTTGCAATGCTTGGTTCTCAATGCAATCTTCTCCAATTTTCAACTCTAAATGAATGAAGCCAAATGAAGTACGCGCCTAGCATCACTCGTACCGCCCTTTGATTAAGGAAAGCTGGGATGAAGGAAAGCTGGAAATCAGACCACTGTGTTTGTGAAAAACTTCACGCGTACGAGAGAAAAAACTATGCGACCGGACTTTCAAAAGAAAAAAACTATAGTGAAACGGAAATTTCCAAGATATGCAAACTCTTTACGGTCGATTTTGCCAGATTACGACGTCCCCTCGTTGAGAGAGGATTTTTACAACGCCATGGGGAAAATATCAGTGCATGCTCTCAAAAAAAATTGAACGATGGTTAATTAACGCAATCGTTCTTCTTCTAAACTTCAAGAAAACGCATAGCCTTACACGCAAAAATATAACTTCATGAAAAACTTATAAAATCATTCATCTCATTTATATGTTGACAAACTATGGAGATGAGAGCCCCCTCTGCTGTAAGAAATGCAATGGGGAGAAACAAAAACGCGGGATGTCAAGTGATGATCAAAGAAAATTAGGAACAATCAAAATCATCAGAAGCAGATATGGGATCAAGGTCTCAATGTTTTTCCCGATTGTTGCGCGAACATCAGCATGCAATATTTTTGTTCAATCAGGGGAAATTTTTGATTGTATCTCATCTTCCTCTCTGAGGCTACAACATCCTCCAGCGTTAAGGGGTGCCATAAAGTCTTGCGTAGAGAGATTTGGTGTGCAATATGCAACCGCGCGAATGTACGCGAAATATATAATTATTTGATGAGCTTGCGTTAAAAATTAAACACCATTTTTCTCGATTCCTCTTCTGTCATATTTTATTCCTATCAGAAAAGCTGTTTTTATGAAATTCTACAAACCTCAAGAAAACAACAACACTGGGAAATGCTGCACACGGCAGCAAAAATATGATTCTAACAAAAGAAACTTTTATAAAGCACCTATGGCAAGGAAAAATTCTATCCTGAAATGATCACTCTTTCTAAAAACATCGTAGAAAAAACCAAAAACAATATTCTTGCAGTGGACTGGCTGGTAAATCAGGAAGAATACTATTTCAACGAAATGTGTACAGCGGAAACAGGGCTCATAAAGCTCCCTCAAAAGATACAACAAAATGTATTTGATCATTTAACAACACTTCTATGGAAATTCCATGGGCAAAAATAAAATAACTTTTTTCATCTATAGCGCCGTTTTTCTTTCTGAATTTTCCTTTTTCTTTGTACTCCCTCTCCTTGGAAACTCTTCTCTCATCACTGCTGCAAATGTTGCGTTTTATCTTTCTGGATCAGTAATCCTTGAAAGCATTCTCATGGTAACCACAACGGGTTTATTAGAGAAACTTTCGCGTAAACTTTTAATGGCTACCGCCTTTATTTTAAGGAGTATAGCTTTTCTATGTGTTATCCTATCGCTTACACCTTCTGCATGGCTGGTCTTTTTTACTTTAACGGCTTTTTCGAAAGCAATTTCAAAGCCATTTTTGAGAGAAATTTTATCAGAACATCTCAATGGAAGTACGCTTAAACGCGCATTAACGCTCTATTCCTTTTTTCAAAACGCTGCTGTCGTTATCGCCCCTCTCGTTGCAATGAGTGCAATAAAATACAATGTATCAGTTTTTTTGATGGCTTTTTTTGCCATCATTAGTTGTTATCTTTGCATTCTATCCATTCAAATTGTTTATCACTACCCCCACAAAAACGCATCCGTTGAAAAGAACAAAACAACAAAGAAGCCTTTTCTTTCTTCTTTAAAAACAATAGGGCATAATCGTTCTATTGCTTATTTGCTGGTCACAGCTTTGCTTTGTGCATTCCTCATGGGAGTTTTTATCACAACCACAACACTTCTCAATAAATTTGACAGCAATCTCGCCCCTTATAGTGGAATTTTCTTTTCAATTGTTGGCATCAGTATTTGTATCTGGCAAGGAATAATCAATAAACATCTTCGCCTTTCCGATAAATCAACTTTTTACCTATTAGGACTTATGGGAAGTTTCTCCTCATTTTTCCTCATGGGTGGCGTCTTTACCGCTGTGACTGCGTTAATTGCTTACAGTGTCTATGAATCTGTCATGATTCCAGAGATATACTCTCAAGCAGGGAAAACAACTGCACCCCTCTCTGCCAGTGTTTTTTTTAGTTATATCCTTGTTGTTTCAAATATTGGCCAAGCGATAGGCTCATGGACAAGTGGATGGATCATCAGCTATTTTAACCAGCATATCGCTTTCATTTTTTGTCTGATTGTTGGTATCTCTGCTTTTGCCTCTTGCCTTTGCCTCAAACAAACGAAAAAGTAAGGAGTTCCAATGTCATATATCATTTTTGCAACCGGTGGCACAACAAGAGTGCCCACAACACTTCGCCATAAATGGCTTAATTATGAGTTTGTAACACACACTGCGGCAAAGAACCTCAAAACTGTCTTTAAAGATTGCTCTGTAAAATCTGTTGCCAATTGCCTCACAGCCGGAGGATTATGGGGTGGTTTTTTATTTGCCCATGAAATTTGTCGCCTTCTCAAAGTACCATATTATCCATTTGCCTCTATGGTTGATCTTGAAACTTTAAGTTCAGCTATAGAAGAATTGTCTCACGATACCATAATATGCTTGCCAAGTTTTGCAGATAAACTTATTATAACCCCTCGGAGGCAAAAATTAAAATCTCTAAAAAACCTATTCTATCTTGGAGAAGCCTTTCAAGCTGAATCTCTTTTGAAAATAAAAGATATAATCCCTGACTTAAGGGTAAAACCTCTAAAGCTTTACCACTCAAGAAACTGGTCCAATAGGATTCCAGTATTCTAAGCTTGGTGGTGACGTTTATCATCTTGTACGACGCATTCAAGTAAAATCAAATCCTGAAAATGATGAATTAATCGTATCCGTTTTTTATCCTGAAGATGCACCATTACTTGAACACGCCACAGGTAATATTGTCCAGATTATCTATCATCAATCATGTAACTGTGGTTACCGTGGGCATAACTTACACCTCAAAGGAAGAACACCATCTTTTTATAATATTATAGGAACTTCAATTTCTGTACACGATTTCACAAATGTCTTAAATCTTCAAGGTTGCGATATTTCGGCTATGGATATTCAGCTCATTATAGTCAATCAATGCGAAAATGGTGTTGGCGTTTTATTGTTTATTGATTCACGTTACGATATTGTAAGAAATGTCCTTTTATCATCACTCTCATCCTCTTATCTGATAAAAGATATAATCAATAAATCTCAATTTTTTCATGTTTGCTTTATGCAATAAAGCTCAATTTATTCAATATTCAAGCTCTGCAAAAATAAAATCCCCTAAATAAAATCTCTTTGTCCAAACATCTGAATACCCTATAGTCCCTAATGATGATTGAGTGGAAATTAAATAAGTTGAGATTATAGCTTCACAGATAAATCCTTATAGTTCATTGTTCTTTCCTTCATAGTTTTTTTCTTCTTAGCATTCGTACAACGTGCATTGCCATGGTCGCGTTTTGAATGGCAAAAAAATAAACAGTATTTGAAACTTTTTTTACAAAATAATTCTCATTAAGATAAAATAAAGAATGGATTTTGTCCTTGTTGAAGCGTTAACATTTGGCTAGGTTTATCGAAGAAGAAGATTTCGATACTCAATGACATCTCCTTACCCACAATAAAGAGATGTATTTTTATGAACTGAGGTATATAAAAAGCAAATATCTTACTGCTATTGAATGCGATACATTTGATCATGCGGAAATTATCAACCTTACAGATACTTGAGCACCCAGTGTCAACAAAGTCTCTGCTCTTTTAAATGTAAAACCCCAAATGCTTATGCAAATAATATCTGTAGAGACAAAACACAGCTAAGAAAAATCTTTTTGGAAAAAGATCTCAATAAAAGGACAAGCAACTGTTATTAAACGGAATGCTTTCCAAGCAGAACATGACCTCTCCTACCCTGTCCTTCTTAAAGAGCCATATGGAATTGGATCCAAAACGTATGGTTTGCAGTTGTTAAAAGAAATCCAAGGCGAGCCAAGAGGACAAATTGGTAAAGCACTTTGCTAAGCTTTTAAAATATCTCCCTTTTAAAATATCTCCCAAGGATTTTTAGAATGTGCATCTCCAAAAAGGGAAAAGCCATCTGTACGCTTTAGCAAAGAATAGACACTCAAAAAATACAGAGGTCAAAATTTCTCACTGCCAAAACAACAGGAACATTTAAGCATATACCCAAATATACAGTGCACGCCTCCCCTCACACCTCACATCTTACAGGAAAAAAAATTCTCAGCTTCATGGGAGCAACCTCTATACCAGGGTTTTATTTACCACTGGTATAGTTGCAAAAACAGCGTTATTAAAAACACCCTCTAAAGCAAATAAAATAAATATTGTGGTGGAAAAATTAAATGTTACGTAAAATTATCAACTTCAAGGCAAGCGTACACCTTGTTCTCATCACCACCCTTTTGAGCAATGTTGGAGTCTTTATGGTTGTTCCTTTTTTGGCGATCTACTTAAGCAAATTGCATTCCCTCAGTGCAATAGAAGTAGGGACCATCATAGGAATAGCTTTTTGGTGCCAAAGAGCAGGCTCCCTTTTCGGAGGAATACTCTCCGATTATGTCCATATCAAAAAAACTATGCTTTTGGGTCTAGCGATGCGGATACCAGGCTATCTTACCATTGGTTTTACGCATAATTTTTATATCCTGCTTCTCTCCTGCATCTTTATTGGACTGGGAAGCAGTATGTATTTTCCTGCTGCAAAATCTTTTTTAGTAAAAAACGTCTCTCAAACTGACAAAGTTGATATTTTAGCCACCAGAGCGATTTTTGCCAACATAGGAACAGCTATTGGCCCATTACTTGGAATGCTCATTTTAAAAATTCATCCTCATCTATTATTTAGCCTCGTTGGGTTTATTTTTGTTTTATTATTTCTTCTCAACTGCACATTAAAAGAAAGTCCGGGTACCACTACACTCAGTAAAATAAATTTTTCTGATTTTCGAAAACTGCTTACCAACAAGACGATGCTTTGTGTAGTACTTTTTACGTTTTTATTTACCTTTCTTTATATACAACTCGAAGTCACGATCCCCCTGTTTGGTGACCAAACTTTTGGGAAAAGTGCCCCCTCATACATTTTTCTCCTCAATGCTCTTATTGTCATCTTTTTCCAAATACCTGTCTCAAGATGGTCTTGTAGGGAAAATTCCAAAATGCCTATAGTCTTATCCTTTATTTTTTTTGCACTCTCATTCTTTATTCTCCACACTCTTGATCATTCTTATCTTAGTCTCTTTTTAGCAATCATCCTTTTTACCTTTTCTGAAATCATTATGCGCATACGCCTCGATTATGATGCAACAAACATAGATGAACGCCTCATCGCTAGTGCATTTGGCATCATGAGTTTGTCAAGTGCTTTTGGAGGAATGGCAGGAAGTTACTTCGGCTCTCTCTTATACAACAAAGCTCTTTTTGGTTTATCCGCTTGGCAAATGTTGAGTATTGCCTCTTTCAGTGCTGCTTTTCTCTCTCTCCTGCTCTTCATGAAAAAAGCAAAAAGGTAAATTCAAACAATCTCACGTCTGATCTTCTCATCATACAGAAAAATAAGCCTTCCAGAATGAATTGCACTAATTGCAAGATTCTTTGCATTTATTGACACTTGAGATCAAATAATTGCTTCGGAACGCATCCATTATTTTTACCATTATACAACTTTATAAAAAACAGCTTTATTTTCATGTCCTTTGCACCTCAAATCACGAAAACAGTATCAGATGTAGGATAGTAGGGCTTTTTAGGCAGCCTGATAGCACCATAATTTCTAGTGTAGGTTATATTGTGGTTATGCCTTCATTTCAGGCATTATGCGCATTGGCTATTTTCAATCAAAAATTATCTTTCATCCTTATAAGACAAAATGATAATTTTTTATCCTCACCATATATTTTTGCATACTATTACACATGATGCAAAAGCGTTACGCCTCACTATTATAATAGTAAAAAAATATTTTTTTAAAACATGATATAGTATTTCTTATGCAAAATTCTTATACGAAACACAATATATCCGTGCGACCTTTTTACCACAGGTCATGCAATAGAAATCGCATTCTCACAACAAACTTATATACTATTTTTTCATATTATAAGGGCATATAATGCAATTATCATCACCGCAAAAAATCTCAGAAAAACAAAATTCCTCCTGCAATCATTGGACTACTCCCGCAAATATTTGCAGACCATTATACGATTAAGGAGTTAGATCACTTGTTTTTTAAATTATCTGCTCCTGATGAAACAGAAGGGGATAGCAAAGCCTTTAAAACCAAGAAACAACTCCAAGCCATCAACATGGAATGTGATGAACCGATTGAAATCCTTAGCAATCTTATTACGGATTTTATGAATAAAGAGCATTATAATTATCTTCACAAGAATTCCCAGCTAAAAGAAGATCAATGTCAAGTTCTAGAAGTTTTAAAGAAAATTGGATTAGAATATCACAGTGAAAGATATATTATTAAAACTGGTCTCCTCTCTACAGAAGCATTGCAAAAAGAAGTTGCAAAGAACGGACTGTTAGCAATAGAAACCGAAACAAAGAGAGCATTAGAACAAATAGAAACCGATCCAATGGCTTCAGTTCTCTATGCAGCAAATTTATTGGAGGCATCCTGTAAAGCTTATCTCAACCACTACTCTATCGCATATGAAAAAACAGCCCGTACGCTTCCTGATTTATGGCAACAAGTCGCAGAGCATGCTAAGATTCGTCCAAAAGATATGGAGAAAGAAAAAGCTAAAGATCTCGATGTCAATGACTTAAAAATGATCGCATCTAGTCTATATATAGAATTGCAGAGGGCACCATGAAGTTAAGAAACAAACAAGGTGCAGCCCATGGTCACTCGGAAGAAAGCTTTCGAAAAATCAACCTCAATCCTCGTCATGCGCGCTTAGTTGTTAATGCAGCCTCTGCCCTTGCAATGTATATCTTAGAATTCCGTCACAAAACAACATAAAAATGCTCTCGATAACGAGATAGATTGCCCCACATAAATTTTTCATCAGACCGCAAACAGATCTGTAAAATCGGTCCAGATCTTATAAAAACGGCAAACCATGTGACTTTTGGAGCAGAGCCTACACGCTTGTATAGGCTCTGTTTTGCACTTATGCAGAAAGAATTGACAGTAAACAGACTCCTCGATAAACTCACTAAGATCCATTTACACAATAGTTTAATTTAGGAGCAAAGGGCGGGACCTCAAGGGGAATATCAGGGAACAAGCATTGGGGGGAAAACCATCAGCTCTCTCCATCACATTCACCCCGATATCACAGTCCTCACAAACAGTTATTCATTCTCAAAACCTATGATTTATGGGGAGCAAATATTTTAAAGAATTCAGCAGGGGGCATAAAAATGCAAAAGAGAGATTCCTATAGCAAATCAGAAAAGTATGTCATTTATACCGTCATTATTTCCAGTATACTGCCCTTGCTCGATGGAAGCATTGTTAATGTCATCCTCCCCAGACTTGCGCATTATTTTTCAGCGGGAGAAAATAATATACAATGGATTGTAACCTCCTATTTTCTCGCCACCGTGCCCGGACTTTTGATGGCCGCTTTTATGCAAGGGAGAATAGGAATCAAAAAAACTTGGCTGCTTGCAAACTGCATTTTTATGCTTGGATCATTGGGAGTAGGATTAAGCTATAATTTTCAAACCATGATCTCTGCCCGTATCATTCAAGGTTTTGGAACAGGTCTCTTATTGCCCCTAAGCCAAACTATTATCGCCTTACAATTTGGACAGACACGGGTGCGCCAAGCCATGGGAACCATAGCCGTACCAACGGTTTTTGCTCCAGCCTTTGGTCCACTGGTGGGCGCTTCAATTGCTCAGTATGTATCCTGGCGGTTGTTATTTTTTATCAATATTCCCCTTATTCTCTTGGCTCTCACCATTGGAGCAAAACATTTAAAAACCAACAAAACAGAAAAAACAAAATTTAACTTACTGGCATTTTTAACCTTTTCCCTATCCCTTATTTCGTTTTTTTACCTCACAGAAGCTAGAAACATCAATAACAACAACATCCTCTCTATCATAGCACTGATAGCAGTCATCTCTCTCATATTGTTCATTGTTTCTAATCAGAAAGCAAAAAACAAATTAATCATCTTTAGTGGATTTACAAATGTACGCTACACATTGCTCATGATCATGGGGCTTATTGCTTCCTTTCTTTTTTATAGCTTTCTTGTTTATTTCCCCTTAGCACTCGCGGAAGCCCCCCATGAAAAGAGCCTTCTCCTCATCGGCGCCCTCCTTGCTCTACAAGGAGTAGGTGCATGGATTGGCAGGAAATTTATTTATCAAAAATGGAAAGAAAAAACGCCCTTTTTCATGATCGGAATTGGTTTGCTGATATCAAGCTTTGGGATATTATGCTTTGGCTATACGATAAGCATGGATGGGCTGGGATTCTTACTAAGAGGTGTAGGGCTTGGCATTACCACCATTGTATGCCTTTCCGCCCCCATCCAATATGTCAACAGTTTATATGTCAAAGATACAGCAGTGATCACACGCATATTACAACAAATAGGTGGTGCTTTAGGCGGTGTATTTGCTGGCTATTTGCTCCATACACTGACAAAAGGATACCTCTCCCTCAATCAAACATATTTCATATTCTTCCTCTTCTCTATCGCTGCATTTTTACTGTTTTGCCTCACACTCTCTCTATCGCGTAAAGAGAAGAGCGCAAATCTATGAGATCCTTTATTTGAACACCATAACATTTGCAATGATGACAAGATTATAGAACATTTGTTATGTCGGGAAAAACAACGTGCCTCATTCTCATACCTCAGACAAAGTATTAAAAATTCTATAATCACAAGCTATTTTAAAAAATATTTTTGTAAATCTTTTGTGCTTATTATACAGACATCAAAAAGCGTATCATTACTTTCAATACAAGTAAGCGACATAAGAAATTTCATATGGAATAATAAAAATAGTCTTTTACAAATTGCAATATTAGAGCAAAAATTGCACTTGCTAATTGATACAAAAAAATAAAATAGGAAATGCATTTTAATCAATATAAAAGCAAATTATTTTATAAAAGAAAGTACAAAAAACCACAAAGCACCCAGCACAACTTTAAAAGGTAATAAAAAACACGTGAGCAATATGAAAAAGCTAGACAGCAAAAGCATGGATATCGTGAAACAAAATATTCAACAGTTGAAACAACTGTTCCCTGAAATATTTTCAGAGGGAAAAATTAACTTTGACCAACTGCAAGAACTTTTAGGAAATTACCTAGTTAAAAACGAAGACCATTATAATTTCACATGGCATGGGAAACGTGCAGCAAGTCGT
Source organism: Bartonella tribocorum CIP 105476 (assembly GCF_000196435.1). Classification (NCBI taxonomy): domain Bacteria; kingdom Pseudomonadati; phylum Pseudomonadota; class Alphaproteobacteria; order Hyphomicrobiales; family Bartonellaceae; genus Bartonella; species Bartonella tribocorum. The sequence goes on from NC_010161.1 coordinate 2,051,008, forward strand.
CTTGCTCAAACACCAAGTACAGGAACGCTACGCCCTTGCAAAAAAGAAAGTGTAGATTGGGACACCACACAAAATCTGTTCATTGAAGGTGACAATCTTGAAGTTTTAAAACTTTTGCAAAAACCCTATCACCGTCAAGTAAAAATGATTTATATCGACCCTCCTTATAATACGGGTAATGATTTTGTTTATAAAGATGACTTTAAAGACGGTATACAAAACTATCTTGAAATGACAAGGCAATTGGATAACGAAGGCAAAAGAATAGGAACAAATTCAAGCAGTGCAGGTCGCTACCATACCAACTGGCTAAATATGATGTATCCACGCCTCAAACTCGCACGGAACCTGCTACGCGATGATGGTGTCATTTTTATTTCCATTGATGATAATGAGGTACATAATCTACGTAAATTATGTGATGAAGTCTTTGGTGAAGAAAATTTTATTGCACAATTAATTTGGCGTCGCCGTGCACCATCAGGAATGTCAGAAAATAACGTTTCCATAGATCATGAATATGTACTTTGCTATCAGCGTAGCGGAATTTTTGAGTTTATGGGAAGAAAAAAAATTTTTGATAAATATCAAAATCCTGACAATGATCCGAGAGGACCATGGATTGCGGACAATTTAACCGTTGGAATGAATGCCTCAATGCGTCCTAATCAAGCCTATGATCTTATTGATCCTAGAACTGGTCATATCTTTCCCTATAATCCCAATAGGGTCTGGGCCTATATTCCCGAAAGCATGGAACGACTGATAAAAGAAGGAAAAGTTTTATTTCCTATAGATACAAATAAGCGGCCAATGCTTAAACGATTTCAAAGTGAACTTAAAAGCAATTATAATCCTTTCTCTAGTATTATGACGGACATTGTTGGATTAAACACCGAAGCAACCCGAATGATACAAGAAATACTTCATGGAAACATATTTGATTACTCAAAACCGATATCTCTTTTAACGACATTGTTAAAGCAGATTACAACCAAAGATGATCTCATTCTTGACTTTTTTGCAGGTTCTGGGACGACAGCGCATGCGGTCATGCAGTTAAATGCCGAGGATGGAGGCAAACGGCGTTGCATTTCAGTGCAACTACCCGAGCCCACAGACGAAAAATCCGAAGCTTTTAAAGCGGGCTATAAAAATATTGCTGAAATATCCAAAGAGCGTCTTCGCCGTGCTGGGAAAAAAATCAAAGAAGAACAAAGTGCTCAACTAGATTTCAATGAAAATGGTGGCATTGACACAGGTTTTAAGGTTTTTAAACTTGATAGTTCGAATATCAAACGCTGGGAAGCAGATTTCGACACACTTGAAACAGACCTGATTAATGCTGTGGACTATCTCAAGCGGGATCGTTCCAATGAAGACCTGCTTTATGAAATTCTTCTCAAATATGGGTTTGATCTCACTGTTTCCATAGAAATGCGTCTCCTTGCCCAAAAAAATGTCTACATTATTGGACATGGCGCTTTGATTGTCTGCTTAGATACAGATATCGATATGGATGTCATCAATAGCATTGGCACCCTTAAAGAAGAGCTACAGCCGGATATTATGCGCGTTGTGTTCAAAGATGACAGTTTTAAAGATGATATCGTTAAAACCAATGCTCTGATGTGCCTAAAACGCTATGGTATTGCTGATGTTAAAAGCCTATAGAGAAGACAGCTATGAAAATTAAATTTGACCCCAATCAACACCATCAACGTCGTGCATGGGAATCTGCTGTAGGAGTTTTTGAGGGTCAAGAACTTGATAAAGCACTGTTCTCTATGCCTTCATTAAGCAAAAATGAATTTGAAACTCACTTAACACAGCAAAGTGATATAGGCTTTGGCAACCGCTTACGTCTTTTGCCTGAAGAAATATTAGAAAACATCCAAAATATTCAACTCCGTAATGGTTTAAAGCAAACCAAAGAGTTAAAAAGCTTTGATTTTACCATTGAAATGGAAACAGGTACGGGCAAAACCTACGTATATCTACGATCTATTTTTGAAATGAATAAACGTTATGGTTTTTCGAAATTTATTATTGTGGTTCCTAGCATCGCGATTAAGGAAGGCGTTTTTAAAACTCTAGAAATGGCAAGAGCACATTTTAAAGAGCAATATGATAATATCCCCTTTGACTATTTTGTTTATGACTCCAGCCGATTGGAGAAAGTCCGTAGTTTTGCGAGCAATGATTATATCCAAATTATGGTGATCAATATTGATGCTTTCCGCAAAAGCTTTACGGATCCATCAAAAGAGACCAGCGCAAATATTATCCACCGCTGGAATGATAAAATGCAAGGCGTACCGATTGACTTCATAAAATCTACTCACCCCATTGTGATTATTGATGAACCGCAAAGTGTGGACACGACCGCCAAATCAGGAGAAGCCATCAAAGCTCTTAATCCACTTTGCACCTTCAGATACTCTGCGACACATATTGATAAACATAACATGCTCTATAAGCTAGATTCCATTGATGCCTATGAGAAAAAATTAGTAAAACAGATTGAGGTTGCTTCTATTCAAGTCAAAGATGGGCATAATAAAGCGTATATTAAGCTATTGGCTGTTGATAATAAGAAAGGTCACCGCGCCAAGATCGAACTAGATATTCAGCAAAAAAACACGATTAAACGTACTGAAAAGTGGGTAAAACAAGGAGATGACTTGCTTCGTATATCTGGCGGTCGCTCTCTTTATGATGGCTATGTTATCAATGATATTTATTGCGAAGAAAGCAATGAATATATCGACTTCACCAGTAAGCCAGATATTATTCGCCTGCACCATGCGATTGGTGATGTGAATGAGGATGAGTACAAAAGACTACAAATCCGCAAAACGATTGAAGAGCATTTAGATAAAGAGCTAAAGCTCACACCAATGGGAATTAAGGTCCTTAGTCTTTTTTTCATTGATAAAGTAGCGAATTACCGAGACTACACTGCTTTGGAGCAAAAAGGCAAATACGCTCTCATTTTTGAAGAAGAATATGCAAAGGCAATTAAAAAGCCGAAATACCATAGCCTTTTTTCTGAAATGGACACGGATAGTCTAGCCTCACAGGTTCACAATGGTTATTTTTCTGGTGATAAGAATGGTGTTAAAGATACCAACGGTTTTACAAAAGCTGATGAAGATACCTATAGCCTTATTATGAAAGATAAGGAAAAACTTCTTAGTTTTTCTTCTAAGTTAAAGTTTATTTTTTCTCATTCCGCTCTCAAAGAAGGATGGGATAATCCCAATGTCTTCCAGATCTGTACACTTAATGAAACAAAATCTACCATAAAAAAACGCCAAGAAATTGGACGCGGGCTTCGTATTGCTGTGAATCAGAATGGGGAACGGGTCCACGGTTTTGAGGTTAATACACTAACGGTTATGGCTAACGAGTCCTACGAAACTTTTGTCGACGATCTGCAAAAGGAAATAGAAAAAGAAGAGGGTATATGTTTTGGTATTATTGAAGAACATGCCTTTGCCAATATCGTCATTGAGAAAAACACCGGAGAGCAAGTGTTTCTTGGTGCAAAAGCCTCAGAGATTCTTTGGAATAATTTCTTGGCAAAACAATATATTGACCAACACGGCAAAGTAACAGACAAACTAAAAAAAGCTCTGAAAGAAGATAGCCTTACACTTCCTCAACAATTTGAAGCGCAAAAAGAAGCGATTACAGCCACTCTTAAAAAGGTTGCTGGCGGATTAAATATTAAAAACAATGAAGATAAACGCACAGTATACTTAAACAAAGCTATTTTTGAAAGTTCTGAATTTAAAGAATTATGGGATCGTATTAAATATAAAACTATCTATAATGTGGAATTTAATCCAAATAAGCTTATTGAAAAGTGTGCCACGAGCATTCAAAATAACCTCATCGTCAGCAAAACAAAGTTCAATTATACTCGAGCAAAGACTGAAATCAGTAAAGCCGGTGTGAACATCACTGAAAGTAAAGAAAGCACTCATATATATGATGTGCGTGATTATCAAATTCCAGATATTTTAAGTTACCTCCAGAATGAAACGAATCTTAAGAGATGCTCCATTCTTGATATCTTACTCAAGAGTGGGCGCTTGAATGACTTCAAAAACAATCCCCAAAAATTCATTGACGAAGTAACAAGGCTTATCAAGCGTGAGATGCAGCGTTTTATAATTGATGGTATCAAATACTACAAAATTGGTGATCAACATTTTTATGCACAAGAGCTTTTTGAAAGTGAAGAGTTGATTGGATATTTGAATAAAAATATGATTGCATCCGATAAATCGGCCTATGATCATATTATTTATGATTCAGATATTGAATCTGATCTTGCACAATCATTTGAAAAAAATGAAGAGATAAAAGTTTATGCCAAACTGCCTAAGTGGTTTAAAATTGATACCCCCCTTGGATCATATACCCCTGATTGGGCTGTTTTATTCGAGCAAGACGGACAAGAAAAACTGTATTTTGTTGTGGAAAGTAAAGGGAGTATTTTTGAAGACATGTTGCGTGAGCTAGAAAAAGCAAAAATCCATTGCGGTCGCGAACATTTTAAAGCTTTAGGAGTAAATACCCAATATATTGTTTCGGATAATTATGATACTTTTATCAATCAAGCAACGCAAAAAAATACAGTAACAACTTGAAAAACTGTTGAATCTATAGGATTTTGCCTTTATCTAGCTTTAAAAAGATGTAGATTTTTACTGTTTTGTCTAGGTTTTACTATGGAGAGGTTGCATGTAAAAATTCCCAACATTATTGCTATTGCAACAAAGGTCAAAAGCTACCTCACGGACAGAGAAAGATGATAATTCCGGTATATGATGCAAAAGTGTTGGAAGGAAAAGGTAGCATGTTGTGCAGAAGATAGAGATGTGGGCTCTGCAGATAAGATAAGGTGGGAGATATCATAAAAGAAAGAGAAGCATAAATTTGGTTCCTGCAAACCTTTTATGCATAGAGTTCCACACCTACAGGCTTCTTAAGCTCTAAAATTTGGCATACCCAAACACTTGCACTGTTTGTCATGTTATGGTTTTTCTGTGCTATGAGAAATTCTCTGGAATCTATAATATTGAATTTTCTGATGATGTTTTTCGAGGTCCCACAAAAGTAAGCACACGTTTCAATGCAAGATAGCCCCATAAGCGCAATAACAGACAGCCCTACAGCATTCCTCACATCAACGATATTGGTTTTGCGATAGTGATCTTTTACTTTTATCCCTCTCTGCTACACCTTGCGCTGTGTCAAATTACCCCATCCTTTTTATTGATAGGTTCACACGAACGCCCCCCACATCCGGTGTTTTTTATGATCATCAGTTTAGTGGAATGTATAGATGTTTTTTCTGGATTTATGTTTTGATTTTTTGCCTCACCGCTTTTTCAACGGATATGGATTTTATAAACAATGCAAAGAAGCAATAAGGGCATGGGAGAAAGTCCAATGTTGATGTTTTTTAGATCTCATAGTTAAGGCCGGTTTCAACGTCCATAGGCGACAAAATTCGCTATTGCTATACAAAAACACGAACAACATTGAATATTTTCCCCCTCTGTTCTCTTTTTCCCCGCGACCTGCCCCATCCTTTAATTTTTCATCAGACCGCAAACGATCGGTAAAACCAATCCAGATCTTATAAAGACAGCAAACCATTTGACTTTTGGAGCAGAGCCTACACATCTGTATAGGTTCTGTAAAGAAGAGAAGGATTTTTGTATGTTTTAGCGTTTTCAGTCATGATTGAGTTTTCCCCAATTCTTAGGAGTTTTATGGTTAGAGATCAGTGTTTAAGAAATATTTGGTGGGTATTTCATCATGATAACTCATGAAGTTATTGCGATTGAGCAAATATTTTAGTTTGTAAGAAGATAGAGTATTTAGCGTTTTATTGGCAAATTTTCATCCTTGAAAGATTGAAGTCAGCATTTTTTTGCCGCTTTGTCTGCTTTAAGAGACAAACAAGCTCTCATCACTGGTTTGCAAGAGGTTGTCTTTTATGTAATGTTAAGGTTATACAAAAGCAACTGGTTATGAGGGTAAGAAGCTTGGTTTGTTCTTTCTGATCAGTAAAGCAGTATCCTCATTTTATTATTAAAGATTGATGTAAGATTTTTTGATTGTAGCAATCTCGTTTGAGCGTAATCTCTTTCAGCAACATGACAGGGGCTTTAGTCCAGTTAGTGCTTTTTGCAGCCCCTGCTCTGTGCATAGCTTGTTTGTAGGTACTGCATTTATGCGCAAACATTTTTGCTTTTAGCGATATTATTTTGAGATTTTTGATAGTTTTTTTATTTAGATTTGATTTGGTTGCGGGGGCAGGATTTGAACCTGCGGCCTTCAGGTTATGAGCCTGACGAGCTACCGGGCTGCTCCACCCCGCGTTATGTATATTAAAACAAGAATTTTTTGTTGTCTACTCTGCGTATAGCGCATGAGATTTCCATTTTATATTTTTCGCTTAAAAAGTTTT